>CAZHIK010001688.1:0-1501 GCA_964532635.1 uncultured Enterobacterales bacterium | reverse complement strand
TGCCCAAGACCCGCTCGGGCAAGATCATGCGCCGCATCCTGCGCAAGATCGCCGAGGGCACCCCCGACCAGATCGGTGACGTCTCCACCCTGGCCGATCCCTCCGTGGTCGAGACCATTCTGGCCAACAAGTAGCGCTTCATGGGTGGCCGCTGGCCACCATGAAGCGCGTCGGTGTTCCTGCTGACCTCGCTTCGCTCGGCGGCAGAACACCGACCACCGCTGTTGCTGAAGCTGATGCTGTGGCCGCGGTCCTCCGGGACCGCGGCCTTTGCTCAGAAGGCGGCCGAAATCGTGTGAGCCAGCTCACAAACCCATCCCGGATCAGCAAAGCCGCAGATAGCGTCAAGCCCGCTTCCAAATCCTTTGAATGGGCCCTGGGATCATGCTAGGGCGCACGCCTTTTCCGGCCCCATCGAGGGCTGGATTATTTCCGAACTGCTGGAGGTTGCAGTGTCCGTACAGACCGAGTCCGAACAGAAGGTCATGAATCGCTGGTTGGTGGTGGTTGGTGCCATCCTGATCCAGCTCTGCCTGGGCGCCATCTACGCCTGGTCCGTGTTCACTCCCGCGCTCAAGGAAGCCGGGTGGTCCAAGACCCAGACCCAGGTGGTCTTCTCCGCCGGTCTGGCCCTCTTCGCCATCGTGATGGTCCTCGCGGGCCGCATGATGCCCAAGGTCGGCCCTCGCGCTCTGGCCATCGCCGGTGGTGTCGTGCTCGGCGTCGGCTATCTGCTCGCCGGCCTTTTGGGCGGCACGAACTTCTGGATGATCTTCATCTTCGTCGGCATCATCGGCGGCTCCGGCATCGGCCTGGCCTACGTCGTGCCCATCGCCGTCGGCATGCGCTGGTTTCCCGACAAGAAGGGCCTCATCACCGGCCTGGCCGTGGCCGGCTTCGGCTTCGGCGCCACCATCTGGGTCAAGATGGCGGGCTCCTGGGGCCACATGATCGAGAACATGGGCCTGTCCACCACCTTCATCGTCTACGGCATCATCTTCACCGTGGCCGTTGTGCTCGGTGGCCTCACCATGGTCTTCCCCCCCGAGGGCTGGCAACCCGAAGGCTGGGAGCCCCCCCAGGCCGCCCCCGGCAAGGCCGCTGCTGGCTCCGTCAACTTCGAGTCCGGCGAAATGCTGAGCACGCCTCAGTACTTCATGATCGTCCTCACCTTCCTCTTCGGCGCGGGCGCAGGCCTGATGTCCATCGGCCTCATGAAGCTGTTCCCGGGTGAAGCCCTGGTGGCCAACGGCATGGACCCGGTCAAGGCCAGCGCCGTGGCCGGCACCGCCATGGCCGTGTTCTTCTCCCTGGCCAACGGCCTCGGCCGCATCGGCTGGGGCTGGATCGCCGACAAGATCCCCGCCAAGCTGGCGCTGGTCATTATGACCGCCATGCAGGGCGTGCTGGTCATCGCCTTCCAGTTCATGGCCGGCACCACCGCGCTGCTCTACCTGGGCGCCACCCTGATCGGCTTCAACTTCGGCGGCAACTTCGCCCT
>CAZHIK010001687.1:0-1502 GCA_964532635.1 uncultured Enterobacterales bacterium | reverse complement strand
CCAGCCGCTTCGAGGCCGGCATCGAGCTGCTCGAGCTCGCCACCCGTCCCGAGATGACCGACATCGCCCGCGACGGCCTCGAGCTGGTCACCCAGCCGGAGTTCGGCGCCCTGGCCCGGGACGGCATGGCGCTGGTCAAGCAGCGGCCCGAGACCCTGCGCAAGCTCATCTCGGTCGCCAACGTCGCCATGGACCGGCTCGAAGCCAGCGATCTCGACCTCGAGGATCTCACCCGCGACGGCTTCGAGCTGCTCGAGCTGGCGGCGGACCCCGAGAACATCGTCCTGGCCCGCCGCGGCCTGCAGCTGGTCGCAAAGCTCGACGGCACCGCGATCACCATGCTGGAGATGGCCGACGAGGTGGTGGACGACATCCAGAGCCCCGAGTTCCACTTCGAGGCCCGGGCCCGCACCGGTATCGCCCTGCTCACCAAGCTGTCCGCCCCCGACACCCTCGAGTCGGTTCAGCAGTTGCTCGACAGCGGCATCATGGACCCCGCGGTGCTCGAGCTGATGTCCCGGGTCGGCGCCGCGCTGCAGCAGTCTGCCGCCAAGCCCATCCAGCCCAAGGGCATGTTGGGCGCCTTCGGCGCCTTGCAGAGCGCCCGCACCCAGCGGGTCCTCGGCTTCGCCCTGGACTTCTCCGAGCAGCTCGGCGAAGCCCTCGAGGCGCCCAGGGCCCTTACCTCCTCCCCGTGATCCGCCGATGGGGTTGTCAGGGCCGCTAGTGCCCGCGCATCCCTCCTTCCCGGTTTCGAGACGGTGGCAAGCTTCTCCGCCCGGACCATGATCTCTCGCAGTGACGCTCACACCAGGCCATGGCGTGGGTCACAGAGGGTCCGCGGAGGAGTGGATAGGCTGACGTCGCGAGCGAGTGAACCATGAGTGAGCCAGCAGAGACCCAGAAGACCGAGGCGGAGATCTCCATCCCGCGCCGTGTCCTCGTCATCGATGACGAGCAGGTCATCTGCCAGAGCTGTACGCGCTCGCTCCAGAGCGGCGACTATCAGGTGGTCTCCACCACCGATCCATCCCGGGGGCTCGAGCTGGCCCAGCAGGAGTGCTTCGACATCATCCTGCTCGACATCCTCATGCCCCGGATGAATGGGGTCGAGGTGCTGCAGCAGCTCCGCGCCCGCGGGGTCGAGTCCGAGGTCATCATCATCACCGGCTACGCCGACGTGAGCACCGCGGTGGAGGTGATGAAGCACGGGGCCACCGACTACCTGCCCAAGCCCTTCTCCCCCGCCGAGCTGCGCCACGTGGTGGGCCGGGTGGCCGAGCGCTCCTCGCTGATCCAGGAAAACCTCTTGCTGCGACGAGAGCTGTCCCACAGCCACACCTTCCACGGCATGGTGGGCGAGAGCCGTGGCATGCAGCGGGTCTACAACCTGATCCGGCGGGTGGCCGCCAGCGACGGCACGGTGCTGGTCACCGGCGAGAGCGGCACCGGCAAGGAGATGGTGGCCCGGGCGGTCCACAAGCTCAGCGCCCGCGCCAACG
>CAZHIK010001686.1:0-1507 GCA_964532635.1 uncultured Enterobacterales bacterium | reverse complement strand
GGATCAGATCGACGCCATGGCTCGCCAGGCCGACTACTGGGGGCGCGAGCCCATCACCGATGCACAGCTGCGGGACGCCGGCCTCGACCCCGGCGACACCCGGGTGCAGCTCACGGTTGAGCTGTCCGCCGAGCTGAAGGGATTCCCGCGCCACGTGGGCATCCACGTAGGGGGCTTCGTGCTCACCGACGATGACCTGAGCGGCCGTGTGCCCATCGAGCCGGCTACCATGAAGGACCGCACGGTCATCCAGTGGGACAAGGACGACATCGACGACGTGGGCTTCGTCAAGGTCGATCTGCTCTCCCTGGGTATGCTCACCGCCATCCGCAAGGCCTTCGACCTGGTGGTGGGCTTTGCGCCGTCGGGCCCCGTGGCTGGTGCCCCCGTCGATGCTCGCCAGTTCACCACCCCGTCGGGCCCCGGCGGAGCGGTCCACGGCCCCCACCCCTGGGGGCGGCGCTGGACCCTGGCCTCGGTCCCGGCAGAGGACCCGGCCGTCTACGACATGATCTGCCGCGCCGACACGGTGGGTGTCTTCCAGATCGAGAGCCGGGCCCAGATGTCCATGCTGCCCAGGCTGCGTCCCCGCTGCTTCTACGATCTGGTCATCGAGGTGGCCATCGTGCGGCCTGGGCCCATCCAGGGTGGGATGGTCCACCCCTACCTGAAGCGCCGCCAGGGGCTGGAGCCGGTGCACTACCCCCACCCGGCCCTCGAGCCCATCCTCGAGCGCACCCTGGGGGTGCCCATCTTCCAGGAGCAGGTCATGGCCTCGGCCATGGCGGTTGCGGGCTTCTCGGCTGGCCAGGCCGACCGCCTCCGCCGCTCCATGGCCGCATGGCGGCGCAAGGGTGCCCTGGGTCCCATCGCCGAGGAGTTCCGGAACGGGCTCGAGGCCAACGGCATCACCGGCGACTACGCCGACCGCATGGTCGAGCAGATCAAGGGCTTCGGAGAGTACGGCTTCCCCGAGTCCCACGCCGCCTCCTTCGCGCTGCTGGTCTACGTCTCCGCCTGGCTCAAGCTGCACTACCCGGCCGCATTCTGCGCTGCGCTCATCAACAGTCAGCCCATGGGTTTCTACAGCCCCCGGGCCCTGGTGGCCGACGCCCAGCGCCACGGGGTCGAGGTGTTGCCGGTGGACGTGACCCACTCGGACTGGGACTGCAGCCTCGAGCCCTCCCGTGACCACGGGGAGCACCCGGCGCTGCGGCTGGGGCTGCGGCTGGTCAAGGGTATCGGCCGGCCACAGGGCGAAGCCCTCGAGCGCGCGCGAGCAGAGCGGCCCTTTCTCAGCCTGGGGGATCTCGCGGCCCGCACCCAGCTCCCTCGCGCCGCCCTGGAGGCCCTGGCTCGGGCCGATGCCTTCACTGGCCTGGGGCTGTCCCGGCGTCAGGCCCTGTGGTCCGTGGCTGGGCTGTGGGACGCCCCACTCTTCGCGGGCCTGTCGCGTCAGACCCCGCCGCCCCGGCTGTCCGAGGCCACGGCGCACGGGCGGCTCGAG
>CAZHIK010001685.1:0-1509 GCA_964532635.1 uncultured Enterobacterales bacterium | reverse complement strand
CTGCTGCTGGTCGAGCGCGGAGCTGAGCGCGGCGTGCGGGAGGTGCATCTGGAGGACGTGGAGGCCCTCGATGGCCTGGACGCCGACTCCCTGGTCTGCGCGGCACCCGAGCAGCTACCCGAGGGCGCCAAGTGGACCGGCTACGCGCTCGAGCCCGCGGTCCTGGCCGCAACGCGGCGGGCCTTCGCGCACCCCGGAGTGCACCCCTTCGACGCCCTGGCCGAGGTCTGCGTGGGGGTGGTCACCGGGGCCAACCGCTTCTTCTGCGTGGACGACGTCACGGTTCGTGAGCACGGGCTCGAGCCGGTGGCCCTGCCCATGTTCGGCCGCAGCGCCGAGGCCGCGGGGCTGAGCTTCACCTCCGCGGACCACGCAGCCAACCTGGACGCCGGCCGCCGTGTCTGGCTGCTGGATCTGCCCTCGCGACCCTTCGAGGAGCTCCCCGCTGGCTGGCAGCGCTACCTGGCCCGGGGCGAGGCCGAGGGCCTGCCCTCCCGCTACAAGTGCCGCATCCGCGAGCCCTGGTGGGCCGTGCCCAGCATCCACGCCGAGCCCGTGGCCCTGTTCAAGCGCTGCCACGCCTTCACCCGCCTGATCCTCAACGAGGCGAACGCCCACACCACCGACACCGTCTACCGGGTGACTCCGCGAGCGGGGGTCGAGGCCCGGGCGCTGGTGCTGGGCTTCCTGAACAGCCTGACGATGCTCAGCGTGGAGCTGTGCGGCCGCAGCTACGGCGGAGGAGTGTTGGAGCTGATCCCATCGGAGATCCGCGAGCTGCGGGTGCCGGTGGTGGACGCGGGTGAGGAGGCCTTCGCCGAGCTGGATGGGCTGCTGAGGGACGGTGCGCAGCCAGAGGTAGTGCTGGACGCGGGGGACCGCTGGGTGTTGGAGCGCGGGCTGGGGATGGACGCCGAGCGGATCGCT
This sequence comes from uncultured Enterobacterales bacterium, assembly GCA_964532635.1. Lineage (GTDB taxonomy): Bacteria > Myxococcota_A > UBA796 > UBA796 > JAFGLY01 > CALDOK01. Next base: position 582 of record CAZHIK010001685.1, on the reverse strand, counting down.
GTGCTGCGGGGGGCCTGGAGAGCATTGATGAGGCGGCGCCTGGAGCGGCGGGGGTAGCTCGCCAGTCTCGCAGTGTAGGGGCGGGGTTTCCCCACCCGATACGGCGCCCGCCGATACCACGCCTCGGGAGGGGATGAATCCTTCCCCTATGTCCGGCTTCGTCCGTCCATCAGGACGCTCTCTACTCCACCTGGATCACCGCCAGGTAGCTGGGGAACCAGCAGTCCTCGTAGTGCTCGTACAGGCCCAGCAGCCAGGTCTCCGAGGCCGCGAAGCCCGGGAAGGCTGTTCCTGTGCCGTCGGTGGCCTCGGCCAGGCCGAGGGTGGTGCCTTCGCTCAGCTGGTCGGAGCTGTACCAGGCCTCGGCCAGGGCCTCGAGCTGCGGAAAGCTCGCCTCGAGTTCCTCGAGGGGCTCGTCGAAGCGGGCCAGGTGCAGCTGGTGCAGGTTGCCCATGTTCAGGGGACCCCCCCAGATGTCCACCGTGAGTCGGGACCAATCCACCACCCAGCGCTCGTCACCGGTCACCGTGGCGGTGCCTGCGCTCTGGAGATCCACCACCAGCTCCATGCTCGAGGTCGAAC
>CAZHIK010001684.1:0-1511 GCA_964532635.1 uncultured Enterobacterales bacterium | reverse complement strand
GACGTCGAGGGCACATCGGCCCCGCGCAAGGTCGCCGGCGAGTTCAACGACCCCATCAGCTACGAAGAGAACGGCGTCACCAAGTACTTCTCCGACGGCAAGGGCGGCAAGTGGGGCTACTCCACCGCCTTCGGCTTCGCCGGCGACCTCGACAGCGACGGCGCCTTCGTCATCAAGCAGAAGGTCGTGCTGGTCGCTGACGATCTCGACGATGCCGGGGTCCAGCGGGTGAAGGCCGACGTCGAAGCGGCCAACGCCACCTACTACAACGATCCCAAGCACCGCATCGTGGTGGACGACGTCGAACGTCCCCTGCGCCAGGTGCTCGACGTGGAGATCATCACCCCCGCCGAGGCCGCCGCACGCAAGACCGCCCAGCAGGCCGCAGCCCAACAAGCCGCAGCCGAAGGCAAGGACCACGACCCCGGCATCGAGCCGGTGATGATCAACGTCCACAAGGGCAAGGGCCGCGCCGACTCGAGCAACCTGTACACCGAGGGCCCCGAGGCCCCGGCCACCGACCAGTACCGCCAGATGGTCATCGCCCACGAGCTGGCCCACGCCATCTGGGGCCTGGCCGACCGCTACGAGGACTACCCCCAGCAGGTAAAGAACCCCGCCTACAACCCGGCCACCGACCCACCCTCCAAGGAGTTCATCGACATCCGCTCCGAAGCCCGCAAGGGCTCCGGCGCGCTGCACGTCAGCCGCGAAGGCGGGCTGATGGAGGACTTCAACGTGGCCTTCGTCCAGGGCAAGCAGCCCGTGGACGCAGCCAAGAGCTGGGACGACCTCGCCCAGGAGAACTGGCAGGGTCTGCAGTCCATCTACGAAGCCTCCAACAAGGTCCTGCCCACCAAGTCCAACGGCGACTACGACTGGGCGCTCGCACTCAAGAGCCTCAACCCCCAGCTGCGCGACGAGGCCGGCAACTTCCCCAACCGGGTTCCCGCCGGCGCCGAGCTGACCGTACCCAAGCTGACCGCCCCCGAAGGCTGGGGTGTGTCCTCGGGCAACCTCAAGCAGCTCGAGTGGACCATCGGCCAGGCCCGACGCGGCCGGGTCGCCTTCGAGCTGGGCGACGGCTCCGAGGTCGACCGCGTGGTCCAGGCCGAGAAGGGCCAGGTCTTCGCACAGCCCAAACAAGAGTACTCCCAGCGCGTGGTCGATCGGGCCAAGAGCATGGGGTACGACCTCGACTCGCTCTCACCCTCGGCGATCTCCGCCACCCGGGGCCGCGGCAAGCAGCGCAGCGCCGAGACCGCCGGCGCCAAGGCCATCGGCGGCGCCCTGGCGGGCGAGAAGACCGCCGTCCGGCCCGCAGCGAAGGCGGGAGCCGCCGTCGATGATGACGCGGCGGCCCCCATGGCCCCCTTGGCCTCCCGGGCCCCCGTGCCCGAAGCCGAGCTGCCCCCCACCCGCACAAAGGGCAGCCGCCGGGTGATCGACCTCGGCGCATCCGACGAGACCCAGCTCCGCACCCTGGGCCTGAACGACGACGAGATCGCCGC
>CAZHIK010001683.1:0-1512 GCA_964532635.1 uncultured Enterobacterales bacterium | reverse complement strand
ATGGGGTGGCCACCGGCAGCATCCGCTCCGTGCCCGGGGTGGACGCGGTGGTGGCCCTGGGAAAGGCTGAGTCGCTGCTGGGCCGCTTCGGTGGACACCGGGCGGCGGCTGGGTTCTCCTTGCCGGCGGAGCGGCTCCCGGCCCTCGAGCGGGCCCTGTCCGAGCACGTGGAGCGGGACATCCCCCCCGAGGCTCTGGTCCCGGTTCGCAAGGCCAGCGCGGTGGCGGACCTGGGCCAGCTGGGTGAAGCCGCGGCGCGGGCCCTGCAGCGCCTCGAACCCTGCGGCCGTGGCAACGCCCGGCCTCGGCTGATCGTGTCAGGGGTGCTCGTCCCCCGGGTGCGCCGGGTGCGCCAGCACATCTTCTTCGACCTGGGGCCGGTGCAGGGGGTGTGGTGGAGCGGCGCGGGTCACACCCGGGCGCTCGTGGATGGTCCGGTGGACCTGTTGGGCAGCCTCGGGCCGGATCGGCGCGACGGGTTCGCGCGGCCCATGCTCACTGTGGAGGATGCGCGTCGGTCGCCGGAGGGAGGGTGACGGTTCCCTGCTCAAGGGCTTCGTCCAGATCCACCACCTCGGCACCCTCGGGCACTGGTGTGGTGAAGATGCTGGGCACCTCGCCCATGACCTCCCAGGCCTGGAAGTCGGCCTTCATGGCAAGATCCAGGGCGGGCACGCTCATGGTGAGCAGCTCGGGGTAGTAGTTGCGGGCGTCGCGGAACGAGCCGTCGTAGCTGACGTTGACCAGTTCCTGGTCATCGGCACCGCGGATGATGAGCCCGCGCAGCACCCCGCGCTTGCGCTCGATGGTGGCCTCCACCCCGTAGCCGCCGGGGGCCTCGAGCTGGAAGGTGCGCTGCTTCGGGGTCTCGTGGGAGTCGATGGTCTTCAGGTCCACGTCGGGCAGCCGGGCCATCATCATGGACAGCACGCCGTCGACTCCCAGCGCGCCACCGGTGAAGGAGCGCATGGCGTCGTCGGGGCTGGCGGCGGTGAAGGCCTTGTTGAGTGGTGGGATGACCAGCACCAGCTCTTGGCGATTGGCTGTGCCCTGGAGCATCACGTTGTTGACCGGGCCGCGGACCTGCAGGTACAGGTCGTGGGGGCGATGGACCACCATGGTGGTGGAGGTGGTGCCCGAGATGTCCCAGCGAGGGGCCTTGATGTTCAGGTACATCCGGCCCTTGATGGCGAAGCCCGAGGGCTCGGTGACGACGCCGGCCAAGGGATCGTCGTTGCCGAAGCGGCCCGAGTGGGCAGGGCAGCCCACCGTCAGGACGAGCGCCAGGACCGACAGGAGGCGCGCACTGCGGAGGAGGGGAGTCGGCATGGCACGCATCTACCGCGTTTCGTCCGAGCTTGCCTCACCCCCCTGGCGGGCTTCGTGCAGATGGCGAGCGATGGTCTCGTCCTCGGGGGCCAGCCGGGCCGCGCGCTCGAGGGCCGTCAGGGCCTCGCTTGTCTCACCGCGCTTCCACAGCGCCCAGCCCAGGGTGTCGGCAAAGGCACCGAT
>CAZHIK010001682.1:0-1513 GCA_964532635.1 uncultured Enterobacterales bacterium | reverse complement strand
CACCGCGCCCCCCGAGGGCGACACCGACACCGACACCGACACCGACACCGACACCGACGCCGACACCGACGCTGACACCGACACCGACGCCGACACCGACTGCACGGCCGAGGTGGTCGAGACCTTCCCCGAGGACGAGTCGGCAGACATGTACTACCGCAGCGAGCTCGAGGTGCTGTTCTCGGAGGCCTCGGTCGACCTGGCCTCCATCGCCCTGACCGACGAGGGCGGCGACCCTGTGGACAACACCATCACCTGGCAGTCCAGCGACTTCCTCGCTGTGATCTCCCCGGACCTGCCCTTGGACGCTTCGGCAGCCTACGTGCTCGCCATCGATGTCTGCGAGGTCACCACGGAGGTGGCCTTCACCACCAGCGCCTACGGCAGCGAGCTCGAAGCCGAAGCCGCGGCCCTCGAGCACAACACCTACGTGCTGGACCTCGAGGAGACCACCTTCACCGAGCCCGAGAACTTCGAGCTGATGCTGGGCATGTTCGGCGTCAACCCGCTGCTGGTGGGTGTGGCCCAGGCCGACGACAAGACCATCACGTTCTTCGTGGCCGAAGGCAAGAAGCGCTCCGATGGCACCTACAAGATGCTCAACGATGCCCGGTACTGGTGGTTCGACCCGGCCGACTTCACCGGGGCCCCGTTCTTCAGCTCCCGGCTCGATTCCCTCGAGCTCGACTACGACGGCGTCGAGCTGCCCATCAACGACTTCCTGCTCGAGGGCACCTTCGCGGCCGACGGCAGCTCCATCGGAGGCCTGAAGGTCTCCGGCTCGGCCGACACCCGCTACATCTCGGCGGCGTTCGGCGACGACGAGTCCTACTTCTGCGATCTGATGGCGGACTGGGGCATCTACTGCACCGCCTGCGACGACGGGGAAGAGCTCTGCGTGGAGATCCTGGCCGAAGACGGCGAGGCCCCCATCGAGCCCGATCTCGATATCATTCCAGAGACAGACTGAGCTGTCTCTGGAGGCGTCGTTCGTACCGACGACGCTCCGCGACGCGGTACAACGCCGCCGCCGAGTGACGCCACGGCCCACCAGCGGCTACATGGGGTGTCCGCATCCCGGAGACCCCGCGTGAGCAGAGCCCTCAAGATAGCAGCCGTGCTGGTGGCCACCGTGGCCTGCCTGGCCTGGGTGCTCTGGGAGGTCGAGCTCGGGGCGGTGCGTGAGGCCGTGGCCCAGTTCCACTGGTGGTACCTGCTCCCGATGGTGGTGCTCTACTTCGGGGCCCACGTGGTGCGCTGCTACCGGCTGCAGCTGCTCATGGGCACCTCGCTGGGGCTGATGCCGCTCCTGGCGGTCAACAGCATCGGCTTTCTGGCCATCAACGTGGTGCCGCTGCGTCTGGGGGAGCTGGTGCGCCCCTACCTTTTTCTGGAGAAGTACGGGGTGCCCTTCGGCACATCCATGGCGGCCATCTTTGTCGAGCGCCTGCTGGACATGGTCAGCCTGCTGGTGATGCTGCTGCTGGTGGGCGTCCTGGTGGACATCCCGCCT
>CAZHIK010001681.1:0-1513 GCA_964532635.1 uncultured Enterobacterales bacterium | reverse complement strand
GAAGGGCATCTGCAGCACCCGCAGGCCCATCTGGTCGCAGAGCCGTGCGAGGCGGAACGCGTCGCGCCGATCGAGCTGGCGCGAGGCGATGATCACCATGCTCAGGTTCTTGTCATTGACGATCTGAGGCAGGTCGTCCACCATGCCCAGCACCGAGTCGGGGGGCACCATGAGGGTGCGCTCTCCGCCGGGAATGAGGTAGCCGGCGAGGGTGTATGCGTGGCTGCCGTAGGTCTCGAGCCGCTGGGTCATGGACAGCGCCTCGGCCGCACCACCGAAGATGGCCACGGACTGGGACGCGAAGGGACGCGGCAACCGCAGCTGGATCTGGAAGAAGGCCAGCCGCAGCACCACCATCATCGAGAAGCCGCTGCCGATGAAAAGCAGCATCAGCGAGCGGCTGTAGCTGCGCTGGGTGAAGAGGAACTGCAGCACCACCAGCACCAGCATCACGTAGACGGCCGAGCGGGTGAGCAGGGTGGCGATCTTGGCGGAGCGCTCGAGCTTGGCGGGGTTGTGCAGCCCCAGCAGGTTGTTGGCCAGCATCCAGGCCGGGATGATCACCAGCAGGGGAGGGGCCCACGGGTTGGGCGGGTACAGCTCCCACAGCTGCACTTGCACCACCCAGGCCAGCTGGGGGTTGTACCAGAGCCACAGGGTGTGGGCGATCCAGCTGGCGCACAGCAACCCTACGGCGTCGAGCAGGGCGAGGACAGCAGCGTGCAGCCAGGGTCGGTTCACGCGAGCAGCTCCGGTGGGGGGCTAGTCGCCCAGGGCGGAGGAGGTGCCCTGGGCGCCGCCGGACACCGCGTTGCGGTAGATGGCCGAGCCGCCCACGAAGGGAGCCAGCACGGCCTGGATGCGCCGGAAGAAGGTCTCGACGTTGGCGATGGTCTTGGTGGGCACGACCACGATGTCGCCACGCTGCAGGTACACCAGCTGGCTCAGCTCGCCCTTGCCGTAGATGGCCCCGACATCGACGGTGAACAGCTCGGGCTCTTCGAGGCCGCCGCGGATGAGCAGCACGTTGTCGGTGCGCGCGTCATCCACGATTCCGCCGGTGCGGGTCAGGGCCTCGAGGATGCTCAGATCGTTCTCGATCTGCAGCACCATCGGGGTCTTGACCTCGCCCAGGACGAAGACCTTCTGGTTGGAGACCTCTTCGACGTTCACCGCCACCGAGACCTCGGTGTAGTACTCCGACAGCGCGGACTCGATGGAGACCACCAGCTGGGGGTAGGTCATGCCTGCGGCCTGGATGCGACCCACCAGCGGGTAGGTGATGCCGCCGTCGGGGGCCACGGTGACCTCCATGTCGAGCTCTTCGTGGCGCCAGACCTTGATGGAGAGCCGGTCTCCAGGACCGAAGACGAACTCGGCGGGCGTGGGAGCCCGGACCGTGGCTGCGTCCACGGCCGATTCGATGTTGGGGGCCGTGGTCATGGTGGTGGGACAGGCCGTCAGCAACAGCAGCAGCAGCAGCGTGAGGATGCCATGGCGCACACGAGCCTCC
>CAZHIK010001680.1:0-1515 GCA_964532635.1 uncultured Enterobacterales bacterium | reverse complement strand
TTCGACCAGCCCCTCTTCGAGCGGGTCTACGAGACCGGCGTGTCCCTGGGCTACCCCACCATGAAGTGGGTCAGCGGCGCCGGCCACGATGCCAGCTATATGAACCAGCTGATGCCCGCGGCGATGATCTTCGTGCCCAGCATCGGCGGGCGGTCCCACGTGGAGGTCGAAGAGACCAAGTGGGAAGACTGCGAGGCCGGTGCCAACGTGCTGCTGCACTGTATGCTTACCAGCGCCAACGAGATCTAGGCCGCCACGCCCTCTCCCCGGAGCTCCCATGTCCCAGCCCGATCCCCTCGCCGCCCTCCGGTCCAGGCATCGCTCCCTCGAGCGTGAAGCCGAGAAGCTCCTGGAGAGCGCGGCCTTCACCGATGAGCTCGAGGCCATCACCGACCGTGTTGCAGGCCTGGCCGAGCTGCAAGCCGAGCTGCAGCGCCTCGACGCTCGCGCGTGGATCTGGACTGGCGAGCTGTCGGCGCGCATCGCCCCGCTGCCCGAGGCCGGGCGCGCGGCCCAGGCCCAGATCCAGGCCGAGACGGCCCAGGCCAAGGCCGAGCTGTATCCCCGGGCGGTGGCGCTGGTCAGCCAGGTGCAGGCCACCCCGCCGGCCGCTGGCATGGAGCCCGCCTTTGCACAGCTCGAGGGCCAGATCGAGAAGCTCGAGGACCGCGTCCAGTCCCTGGCCAAGCGCATCGACGCCATCAGCGAGCCCTTCGTCAAGGCCTACGATCAGGTCAAGGCCGGTGTGCGCCAGGGCCACAAGCACATGGACCGCTTCGACGAGGCCCAGCTCCCCCTGCTGCCCGAAGAAAACCCGTACACCACGGTCAAGGCCACCTGGGAGGACGCTCCCGGAGAGAAGACCGAGGGCATGCTCTTCCTGACCGACCTGCGGCTGCGCTTCCAGGGGGTGAAAGAGGTCGCCACCAAGAAGTTCCTCTTCATCACCACCGAGTCCAAGACCGTGCGCGAGCTGATGCTGGACGTCCCCATCGGCCACCTGGCGTCTTCCGAGGACTCGAAGCGCGGCATGATCATCAAGGACCAGCTGATCACGCTCGGCTGGAAGCGCGAAGCCCAGGTCCGGGGCGACCAGACCACCTTCGAGGTCCACGAGGGCAGCGCCAAGTCCTGGGACAGCACTATCGAGGAGATCGCGTCCGGCGCCGTCCGCCGCCTGGTGCGCTGCGCCGAGCCCGCCACCGGTGCCAGCGCGGGCGAGCCGGTGGAGTGGGCCACCAACTGCAGCGCCTGCGCTGCCCCCATGCCCACCCCGGTCAAGGGCCAGACCTCCACCCAGTGCCCCTACTGCGGCCAGAACCACCCGGTGGTGGTGGCGTAGCCGCCACAACGACGAGAGGGCCCCGGAGGGCCCTCTTCGGATGCCAGACGGGGGTGCCGCTGGCGGGCGGGGATGAACCCCGCCCCTACATGTCGTCTTCGGCCAGGACCACCAGGCCGTCCTGCCAGCCCAGGGCCCGGATGACGGCGACCAGGTTCTTGTCGCGCTGCGCT
>CAZHIK010001679.1:0-1517 GCA_964532635.1 uncultured Enterobacterales bacterium | reverse complement strand
GTTCTCGGTGCCGGGCCGTCGGTTGGCTTCGTGATCGACGCCGTGCACCACCTTGGTGATGGGGGTGCCGCGGCGGATGAAGAGGGCTCCCACACCCTTGGGGGCGTAGAGCTTGTGGCCGGCCACCGAGTAGAGGTCCACCCCCAGCTCCCGCACCCGGGCGGGGACCTTGCCCACGGCCTGGGCGCCGTCGCAGTGGACGATCACTCCCTGGGCGTGCGCTACCGCGGCGATCTCCGCGATGGGCTGCAGCGTGCCCACCTCGTTGTTGGCGTGCATCACGCTCACCAGCACCGTGTCGTCCCGCAGGGCGGCCGCGACCTCGGCAGGGTCCACGCGACCCCGCGCGTCCACACCCACAGTGGTGATCTCCCAGCCCAGGCTGGCCAGCCAGGCGCAGACCTTGCTGACGGCGGGGTGCTCGATGGCGGTGGTCACGATGTGCCGCCCGCGCTCCCGGCGCGCGTAGGCCACGCCCTGGATCGCCATGTTGTTGGCCTCGGTGCCTCCGCCGGTGAAGACCACTTCGTCGAGATCACAGCCCAACAGCCCCGCCACCTGGCCCCGGGCCTGCTGGATGGCGGCGCGGGCCCGCTGGCCGTAGGGGTGGGACGAGCTGGGGTTGCCCCAGCCATGCTCGAGGAAGGGCCGCATGGCCGCCGCCACCGCGGGGGCGATGGGCGTTGTAGCGTTGTGGTCCAGGTAGATGGGGTCGGGCATGGCTCGCTCGAGGTGATGGGCCGCTCGGCGTTCAGCTATCCGTTCCGAGGAGCGGCCGCGGCCAAGGCGCTCCCATCCTGGGGGGTCGGGTGCGCTGCACCCTGGGCGGAGGAGGGAGAGCCGTGCCGGGATCCGCGATGGTCAGGTTCAGCCTGAACAGAAGATCGCAGGTCGGCTGGTGCCAAGCGGGACAGATCTCGGTGCTGGGGGCATCCTCCCAGTCGTCGCTGTACTCGACGCAGGCCTCACCCTGGACGAGCAGGTCCGCGCCGTTGTTGGACCAGCTGTTCCCGTCGATCGAGGCCGTAGCGTCGTCCAGGAACAGCCCTGCCCCCCGGTTGTCGCGCAGGGTGCTGTCCTGGATGGACAAGCCCGTGCTCCCGTCCCAGGCGGTGGTGCCCGAGGCGTAGACCCCGTCACCGCAGCGGGTCGTGGGGCCGTGGGGGACGCCGAGGCTGTCTGTGATGGTGGTGCCGTCGATCCGGTGATCCCCCTCGCCCCGTAGCCACACGCCGGCGACCAGGTTGCTCGAGATGGCGCTGTCGACAACGACCAGAGAGGGCGGGGCGAGCCGCCCGTACTCATCGGCGAAGACACCCGCGCCGCCACCGATGTCGACGCTCTGGGAGGTATCCGAGATGGAGGAGGCCCGGAGCTCCAGAATGCTCCCATCGACGACCGCAGCGCCCGCGAAGGTGTTTCCGACCAGGGTGCAGCCCGAACAGCTGAGCAGGGAGCCTTCCCCGTTGGCGTACAGACCCGGGCCCTCGTTGTAGCGTGCGAGCAGTCCCGAGGCC
>CAZHIK010001678.1:0-1520 GCA_964532635.1 uncultured Enterobacterales bacterium | reverse complement strand
CGTTGGACTTGGCGTGGGCGAAGGAGGCCTTGGCGGCATCCACGGCGGCGAACTTGTTCTCGGCGGCCAGGAACGGCATCCAGAACAGGCCGAAGGCCAGGATGATGCCGGGGATGATGCACAGGACGTAGCCGATGGACACGGCGATCATGAACACCAGGATGTGGACGATGTCGGAGCCGATGTAGTCGAAGTTGAACAGGTCACCGATGGACGGGCCTTCCTGGCGCACGATGGCGTTGCGCACGGCGCGGTGCACGTTGGGCATGAGGAAGATGCCGACGCCGAGGGAGAGGAGGATCATGGCGACGAGGCCGAAGATGATCCAGCCAACGAGGTTGGCCTTCACGATGGGCCATGCGGCCTTGAAATGATCGAGCATGGAAGTACTCCTGGAAACCGGCACGGCCGGGAAGGGAAAGGGCGGGTTGCCACATTTTGCGGCATGGTAGCGGTCGGGGCCGCTGTGTGCAACTAGGGCTGGTCGGCGGGCTCCGCAGGCGGGGAGTCCTGGGCGTCCGAGGCCGCCGAGGAGCGGGTGAAGAGGTCGCGCACGGCCTGCATGGTGAGCCGCGCGGACCGCTTGACGTTCTTGTCGATGAGCATGTCGGGGACGGGCAGGTCGATGCCCACCGAGAGGCGGTAGATGACGTGGGTGCCGCCGACGACTGGGAGCAACTGGATGTCGGCATCGTAGCGGGTGAAGGAGTCGGACTCGAGCAGGGTCTCGGACCAGCCGGAGCCGGAGGGACAGCGCAGGGTGCTGTACTGCAGGGGCTCGAGCAGGCCGCGGGTGTCGAAGCGCAGCAGCTTGCAGCGTCCGCGGGGGTGGACGGTCATGCGCTGGACGTCGGGCGTGAAGGAGCCGAAGGTGTGGGGATCGTCGAGCACGGCCCGGACCTGTTCTTCCGAGGCCGGAATCAACAGGTGGGTGACGATGGTGCCCGGTTCTTCGGTCTGGACCAGGGGCTGATCCGGAGTCTGGGCCCAGGCTGTTGACGTGAACGCGATCGGCGCCAGGGCGCAGAGGATCGCCCGCGTCAGGGGCGTCGTGGCACGTCCGAAGCTTGAAGTCACCTGCTGCTCCCTCGCTGGGTGAGTATAGCCCGTCGGAGGCCTGGATGCTGCCCGATTCGTGGGTGTCGAGGGACATGTCTGCAGGGTGGTCTGCGCTGGGGATGGGTTCGGCGGTCTCGAGGGAGTCCCGCTGCTGGTTTCCGGACAGAACTTGTCCGGTAGCTCGCGGGAAAAAGGGCATCAAAAGAGTGGAAACGTTAGATTGTACAGGTCTGTTCGGCCCCGCCCGCCCCCATCTCCATGGACCTCCCAGGAGCCCCCATGTGCGATAGCTGCGCCCCGTCTCTCGATGACTCTCCCGAGCCCGAAGCTTGCCTTCGCGAGCAAGCTCAGGCCCTCCACCAGCGCATCGGCCTGCTGGTCCAGCTCCAGCGCCGTGCCGCCCGTTAGCTGGCCCTGTCCTTCGCCCGCATGGCAGCGGGCGGGCTGTGTCGCGAGCTGGG
>CAZHIK010001677.1:0-1520 GCA_964532635.1 uncultured Enterobacterales bacterium | reverse complement strand
GGTGGGGAGCGGGCTGGAGCCGGGCGCTGGTAGAATGGTGGGGGCCTCGCTGGTGCTGGCGTGGGAGTGGCCCAGGGAGGCGGTCAGGGCGTCACAGCTGGGAATGCGCAGATCGCGCTGCTGCTGAAGGCAGCCCTGGATGGTGCGCACGACGTTGTCGGGCAGGTGGGGGGCCAGGCTGCGGGGTGGGACGTAGTCCCCCGCGGCCACGGCGTTGTAGACCTCGAGGGTGTTGGCCCCCATGAACGCCATCTGGCCGCAGGTCAGCTCGTAGAGGATGCAGCCCAGGGCGAAGATGTCGGCGCGGAGGTCCACGCTCTTGGCGTCGATGATCTGCTCTGGGGACATGTAGGCCGGCGTGCCCATGGGCAGCCCGGTGCAGGTCTTGGTGGGGGTGCTCTCATCGGCCAGCACCTTGGCCAGGCCGAAGTCGGTGACCTTCGGTTGCAGCACGCCCTGCTGGGTGCAGAGCATCACGTTGCCGGGCTTGAGGTCGCGGTGAACGATCTCGAGCCGGTGGGCTTCCCGCAGTGCCTCGAGGATGCCCTCGAAGATGCGCAGGGCTTCGTCCACTGGGGGGCGGTTGCAGCGCAGCCACTCCTCGAGGGACGGACCGCGCACCAGCTCCATCAGCAGCCCCGGTGAGCCTTGGACGTCCAGCACGTCGGTGACCGCCACCACGTGGGGATGCTGCAGCTGGGCCTGCAGCCGGCCCTCCTGGATGAGCCGCTCGCGGATACTGGGGGCGTTCAGGGTGAGCACCTTGAGGGCGTGCTCGGTGCCCAGGGTGGTGTGTTGCACCCGGTAGACCACGGCCATGCCGCCGCGCCCGAGCCGTTCCACCACGGTGTAGCGGTCGACCACCTGGCCGGGGGCGAGGTCCATCTCAGGCTCCCGGCGTAGGGGGAGGCCGGTGGCTCATCGCCGGGGGCACCCCGCTCACCACTCCCAGACCACCACGGCGCCCAGGGCGAACCCCAGGGTGCCGACGGCCGCGACGCCCGCGCCCGCAGCGTAGACACGGTTCTGGGTGTAGTAGCGCTGGGCGTCATCCCAGGAGTCGGTGGCGTGGAACTCGGCCCAGGCCTGGTTGGCCTGGCGGGCGCCAATCAGCGCGACCAGGCTGGTGGCACCGGCGGCGAGGGCCAGGCCACGGGAGCGGTGGGGGACGGGGACGGGCTCGAGGGTGCCGGGGCCCCCAGCGAGCTTGCTGGCCCGCCGCAGCTCGGTGTCGAGCTTGCCGGCCCAGGCATAGCGGCTTTCGAGCCCAGCGGCGGCCTGCCACTGCACCACGGCGGCCCGCTTGCGGGGCAGGGCGGCGCCGTGCTGGCCATCGACGATGAGCTCGAGGCCCGCCACCGGATCGGCCGGACCGGGGCCGACATCGCGGGCCGCCTGGAAGGCCTCGGCGAAGCCGCCACCTTCGGGGGCGATGATGACCGAGGGCTGGTAGTCCGGCTGCAGGGTCAGCAGCGCGCGCAGGGCCTGCTGGACCTGGTCCTTGTCGCGTCGGGTCCAGG
>CAZHIK010001676.1:0-1522 GCA_964532635.1 uncultured Enterobacterales bacterium | reverse complement strand
AACACCTTCTTCTTGCGCCACTTACAGCGCGTCTCGTACTGCAGGCGCCCGTCGAAGAAGCGCCGGTTGTACAGCCCGGTCAGCTCGTCCACGACTGCCAGCTCACGCAGCAGCAGGTTCTGCTCGCGGAGGCGCCTGCGGGTCTCCTCGAGGGTGCGAGCGCGCTGCTCGGACTCCACCTGCTCGGCGGCGATCACCGCCAGGCCGGTGGCCAGGTCCGTGAGCGTGTGCAGCAGCGCCACGCGGCCGGGCTCGGCCAGCGCTCCGCAGTCCGGCTCGAGCACCTCGAGTCCCCCACCTGCGCCGGGGATCACGATGTCAGCGCCCTCCAGCGACATCACCGGCGCGTGCGAGCCCTCCCAGTCGCGGATGCGGTCCGCCACCGGCCCGCGGGCCACCAGCCTCCGGCGCTCGCCCAGCTCGAGCTGCCCGAGGCTGCGCTCGAGGGGTGTCCCCATGGCCTCGAGCACCCGGTCGTTCACCAGCAGGGAGACCGCTCGGCCGCCGGTGAGGTCCAGGACCATGCCCAGAGCCAGGCCGAGCACTCGCCGCGGAGGTTCGCCCCTGGCCAGGGTGGAGGTCACCGCGCCCAGCTTGACCAGATCCCGCAGCGCGGCCTCGGCGCGCTGCCCTTCACCGTCTGCCGGGAACGGGGGGTCCAGGAGGGGAGGGGATTTGGGCATGGGCCTCGCGACCGCTGGGGGGCATGGGGAGCCGCCTCGGGCTCCTCACCCTACCCATCGGTCGCGAGGGGTGCGGGCTTCACCCCCCTGAGGTCACGTGGTCGTCGCTGTCCTGGCGGATTCCGGGGCCAAGCTGGGCTTCCGCCGGTGTGCGGAAGGCGTCAAGAGCTCGTGAGGCCTCGTTCCAGTTCTTCAGGCCTCGATCTCCACCTCGGCCTCGCCGATGATCGAGCCGTGGTAGTCCACCTCGATGCTGTAGCTGCCGGCGTCGAGGTCCTCGATGGTGATCTCGAAGTCCATGATGCAGGTGCAGTCGCAGGGATCCTCGGTGGTGACGTCGTCGAACTCCACCAGGATGTCGGTGCCGTCGAAGGTGATGACCGCGTCGGCGCTGGGGCAGCAGTTGGCGTCGAGGTTGTCCAGGTGCAGCACCAGATCGCGGCCGTCGGCCTCGGCCCAGATCTCCATGGGATCGGCGGCGCCGGTGTCCATGTCCTTGGCGTAGGTGTCGCCTTCGCAGTCGCCCGTGACGACGTGGTAGGCCCCGAAGGCGGGGTTCTCACCGCCGGTCTCACAGGCGGTGGTGAGGCAGATGGCAAAGGCGCTGGTGGCGATCAGCAGGGTGCGGGACATGACGGGTTCTCCGGTGGGGGGTCGCCCGGGCTTTTTGCAAAGGGTGTGCCAGGGTCGGAGGGCGGGCCAAAGGCGGCGTTGGCCTGATCACCACCGAAGAAATGGGCGTCCACCCCACGGACCACCCCTACGACAAGCTCGTCGATGTCTATCATTCGGAAGTGATTCCAGGCTTCAAGCGCCTGACGACTGCGATCCACGAATAC
>CAZHIK010001675.1:0-1525 GCA_964532635.1 uncultured Enterobacterales bacterium | reverse complement strand
CACCCAGCCCGACGGGAACGGGCTGGGTGGATACGGCATCCAGGCCTCCGATGGCTCCACGCTCATGGCCCAGGCCTGCCAGGTCTCCGGAAACATGGCGTCGGGGGTCCTGGCGGTGGACTCGGGCACACAGGTATCGCTGGTGGACACCGTGGTGCGGGACACCCTTCACGACTGGACCGGGGAGGGCGGGACCGGCATCGAGGTCTACGGCGGCACCGTGCTCTCGGCCGAGGGCTGCGTGGTCGAGGGAACCTCGGGGGCAGGGCTCGAGGCTCGACACGCTGGGACCGAGGTCTCGCTCGTCGCCACTGCGGTCCGTGACACTCTGCCAGACGGCAACGGGGTGGGCTGGTTCGGGATCAGGGTCCAGGGCGCCGCCAAGCTCTCGGCCGAGGGCTGCGAGGTTGCCAGGAACACCGCAGCGGGGATCGAGGCCTTCGAGTCTGGCACGGTGGTCACTCTCAGGGCCACCGCCGTTCGTGACACCAGACCCGTAGGGTACGGGGAAAACGGATATGGCATCCGGGCCTCGGATGGTGCCACGCTGACGGCCCGGGACTGCATGGTCGCCAGCAACACAGGGGTGGGGATCGGGGCTTACGAACCAGGAACCACGATCTCACTTGAGGGCACCACCGTCCGTGACACCCTGCCCGACGAGACCGGCAAAGGAGGAAGGGGAATCGAGGTCGCCGACGGCGTGACTCTCACGACCTCGAACTGCGAGATCACAGGCAACACGACGGCGGGGCTCGGGGCCTGGAGACCGGGCACCGAAGTCTCATTGGTAGGCACGGTGATCCGGGGAACTCAACCCGACGGGGACGACAACTACGGCTTCGGAATCCAGGCCTCAGGAGGCGTTCTGCTCCTAGCAGAAGACTGCTCGTTCGCCGGGAACACCGCGATAGGGCTCCTGGCTGCAGAGCCAGGCACCAGGGTAGGCATCCGCGACTCGGCCTTCACCGAGACAACCACAGGGCTCGGTATGCAGGGCATGATAGGGATTGGGCTCTGCGCCCAGGAGGGAGCCTCTGTCACCGCCTTTGGAGTTCTCGCACAGGACAACGAGGGCCCGGGTCTGCTCACGACATCCAACGGCTCCCACCTCCACTGTTCCGGCTGCACGCTGCGAGGCAATCAGTTCGCGGGCGCCACCGCGCTCAACGGTGGTGTGCTCGAGATCTCGGACTCCTCCATCTCGGACACCCTGGAGAACGCCAACCTGGGTGGTGGAGTGGGCATCCTCGCGGCGGTGCAGGGTGAGTGGGAGCCGCCCGCCCTGCTCGCCACCGACAGCGTCATCTCCAACAACCTCGTGGCCGGCGCCTGGCTGGAGGGCGCCGGCAGCTACCGACTCGACGGTGTCACCATCACCGGCGGGCTCGGCGTCCCCCACGGCACGACGACCCGGTGTGGTGACGGCGTGTACGCAGTTGGAGTGGAAGAATGGGACGGGACCGCCGGGCTCCTGCTGTCGGCGAACACGCTCACCGGCAACCGAGGTGCTGGCCTGTTCATG
>CAZHIK010001674.1:0-1526 GCA_964532635.1 uncultured Enterobacterales bacterium | reverse complement strand
GGCCACGCCACCGAAGCGGAGCAGGCGCGCAGCCAGGGCGCTGTCGTCGCGGCGACCCAGCCCATCCAGCAGCAATCCCAGGCCCAGCAGCCCGGTGACCACCAGCCCCGTGAACTTGCAGGAGGCCGACAGCCCCGCAAAGACGCCGGCCGGAACCAGCCAACCGCGCTCACCGGCCACCGAGCGCACCACGCCCTGGGCCGCCAGCGCCACGAGCAGCAGCATCCAGGACTCGACGTACGCCGAGGGGGCGTACACCATCAGGGTGGGGTGCAGTAGCAGCAACAGCCCGGCCCCCCACGCCAGCCGCGACGAGACCCCGAGGCCGCGGGCCAGCCCCGTGGTGGCAAGGGCCGCGAAGCCCGCGGTCCACACCGAGAGCAGGCGCGGGTTGAAGGGCGGGTAGTGCCAGGGATCGGAGCCCAGGGCGTACAGCAGGCTGAGGACGCTCTCCCAGCCCAGCGGCAGGAAGTAGAAGATGTTGTCGTCCGGGACGACGTAGCCACCGTGCATCGCGAACAAGCGCGGCAGCGACAGGTGGTAGGTCATGTCGTCCTGGTACCAGGGCGGCACGGTGCCCATCAGGAGCAAGGGTACCAGCAGCAACAACCCCGGAAGCAGCAGCCAGGCCCAAAGGGAGGGGACCTTGGGCCGACGCAGCCCCAGGATCGCCAGCGCCAGCCCAGCCAGCAGCCAGGCCGCGGCGCTGCGAGGTCCCAGGGTCTCGGAGAAGCCCAGAACCATGCCGCCCAGCTGACACCAGGCGATGCCCAGGGCGGCAGCGGCGCTGATGCGCGTGGCGGCATCCAGCTCCACGCCCCTGCGTCGCTCCCACCAGCGCACCGCGGGCAGCCCCATCGGGATCACCAACAGGAAGAGGGACGACAGCAGGATGTCGGTCAACCAAGGCATGGAGGGCCTCGGGGGCGGGCGTCAGGGAGCGCTATAGAAGCGCTCGCCACGGGCCGCCATGTCGCACAGGATGGGGGCGGGGGCGTAGCGAGGCCCGAGGCTCTCCGCCAGCGCAGCGAGGCGCTCCACCAGCGCAGGGAGGCCCTGGCGGTCCATCCAGGCCAGCGGCCCGCCGCTGGACGGAGCGAACCCCAGGCCGAGGATCGCGCCCAGATCCGCGTCGCGGTGGCGCTTCAGGATGCCCTCATCGAGGGCGCGGGCCGTCTCGGCGGCCTGGATGGCCAGCAGGCGGAACCCCAGGTACTCCACGCCCGTCTCCACAGGGCGGCCGGAGGCCAGATCGGCCAGGCCAGGCCAGAGCCCGCGCCGACGACCGTCGGCGTAGTCGTAGAAGCCGGCCCCGTGGGCCCGCCCGTTGCGATCGAGCTCGTCCACCATGCGCACCACCAGGTCGGCACCCGGGATATCGAGCTGATCGCCCAGGTAGGGCTTGGAGCCAGCCACCACGTGCTTGCCGAGCACCAGGGTGATCTCGTCGAAGACCTGCAGCGGGGGCACGGCCATGCCCGCCACCCGAGCCGCCCACTCGATCAGGGCCGGGTTGTGACCCTCGG
>CAZHIK010001673.1:0-1535 GCA_964532635.1 uncultured Enterobacterales bacterium | reverse complement strand
GAACTCGCCCGGGAAGCGCACGTCGTCGACGTCCAGCGCGTTCCAGTCCCAGTGGGGCTCGGGGTGCCGAAGGTGGAGCCAGATGCAGGCGGCCACCCACAGCACAGCGCCTGCGACGAGGCACCAGAAGATCACCTGGAGCACCAGCAGCACGCGCGACTCCTCTCCCGACCGGGAAGCTCAGGGCTGGCATAGTCCTAACGCGAGCTTCCAGGGCGCGGGACGCCGGATCTCGATCTCCACCACACCCGGAGTCCGGCCGACCACCGTGACGCACTCGGGGAGCGCCTCGAGATCCAGGCTCCAGCCGTCAGGCAGCGCCAGGAACACCCGCCCGCGGCTCCGAGCCACGTGCCCGCAGGCCAGCACCAGCCGTTGGGCCTCGGGGTCCTGCGCCAACGTCAGGCGGCCGTCGATGGCGGCCAACAGGTGAAATGTATCACCGACGACACATGCCTCATCCTGGTGCGGCACGAAGCGCAGGGCCAGCACACCGTGGCGAGGGATCTCGACGGTGGGCCCGGTCAGCACCCGACCCGCCCAGAAGTCGAACCAGGTGCCCTCGGTGGACGCCTCCGGCAGCGGGCGCAGGGCCGGACGCGAGCCCCAGTTGACCAGCACCACCAGCCGCCGCCCCCCCTCCCCTTCCACCACGATGTCCGCGGGGTACTCGGCTTGTATTGTGTCACTGGGACGGCCCGTGAGCGGGCTCGGTGGTAGCACCGACGCGGCCAGATCCAGGCGTTCGGGGCTGATCCGAGGCAGGTCATCGCTCAGGAACAGCATCCCCCCGGTGGCGCCGAGCACCGACAGCAGGGTGTGGGTCTCGTCTCGGGTCAGCTTGGTGTCGTGCTCCCGCACCAGCAGGCAGTCGGGGTCGTTGACCCACAGGGTCCGATGCATGAACCAGCGGGTCATGTTGGTGCGCAGGGCGCCTCGGGCCGCGGGATAGCCGCAGCCGCGCCCCACCCAGCCGGCGAGCCAGGAGTCCCACTGCTCCTTGACGTCTTGGGAGACCCGCATGCCGTCCACGAAGCCCACCGAGGGACCGAGGGGGGCACCACAGCCCAGCAGGAAGCGGTCGGGGCCGATGGCGTCGCGGATGGCGGCCAGGCCCTGACGATAGGCCTCGACGGGCGACACATCCGGATCGTATCGGTCCCCGTGACGCAGGCCCGCGAAGAGAAAGTCGATCTTGTGGTAGTCGAATCCCTCGGACACCAGGTGTCGGAACACCTCGCGCAGCCAGGCCAACACCTCGGGGTGGGTGAGATCGAGCGCGAAGGTGCGGGCCCGCCACTCCGGGTTGAAGCCCGTGGCCACCGGCCGCCCACCTGCGCGCAGGAACCAGTCGCCGTGCTCGGAGTACAGCCGGGAGCCGGCGGAGGCGAAGAAGGGCGCCGTCCAGATGCCGGCCTGGAAGCCCCGCTCCCGGATGTGTCGTGTCAGGGCTGCGAGGCCATCGGGGAACTTGTCGTTCAGCTCGAGCCAGTCTCCCACGTGGGGCTGATACCCGTCGTCCAGCTGCACGAAGC
>CAZHIK010001672.1:0-1538 GCA_964532635.1 uncultured Enterobacterales bacterium | reverse complement strand
GGCGCGTTCATGGACCGCTCGGTGCTCGAGGGCGACCCCCACGCGGTGCTCGAGGGCATGATCATCTGCGGTCACGCCATCCGCGCCGAGCACGGCTACATCTACTGCCGCGCCGAGTACCCGCTGGCCATCCACCGCCTGGAGCTGGCCATCACGGCCGCCCGGCAGCGGGGCTTCCTGGGTCGAGACATCTTCGGCAGCGGCAAGCGCTTCGACGTTGAGATCAAGCAAGGCGCTGGCGCCTTCGTCTGTGGCGAGGAGACCGCGCTGTTCGCCTCCATCGAGGGCGAGCGCGGCATGCCCCGCATCCGCCCGCCGTTCCCCGCCGAGAAGGGCCTGTGGCAGCGGCCCACCACCAACAACAACGTCGAGACCTACGCCAACGTCCCCTGGATCCTGCGCAACGGGGCCGAGGCCTACGCCGCCATCGGCGCGGAGAAGAGCAAGGGCACCAAGGTCTTCGCCCTGGCCGGTCGTGTAGCCCGCGGCGGCCTGGCCGAGGTGCCCATGGGCACCAGCATCCGCGAGCTGGTCTTCGACATCGGCGGCGGGATTGAGGGTGGAGGCCGCTTCGAAGCGGTCCAGATGGGCGGCCCCTCCGGCGGCTGCATCCCCGCAGCCATGGCCGACACCCCCGTAGACTTCGAGCACATCCCCGCCACCGGCGCCATCATGGGCTCCGGCGGCATGGTGGTGGTGGACGACGGCACCTGCATGGTGGACATCGCCCGCTTCTTCCTGAACTTCACCCAGGACGAGAGCTGCGGGAAGTGCACCTTCTGCCGGGTGGGCACCCTGCGCATGCTCGAGATCCTCGAGCGCATCTGTCGGGGCGAGGGGGAGCTGGACGACCTCGAGCGCCTGGCGAGCCTGGCCGAGCGCATCAAAGAGGCGAGCCTGTGCGGCCTGGGCCAGTCGGCCCCCAACCCCGTGCTGACCACCCTGCGCTACTACGAGGACCAGTACCGAGCCCACATCGTGGATCAGCGCTGCCCCGCCAGCGTCTGCGAAGCCCTGGTGGACTTCGTGGTGGTGCCCGAGGCCTGCACTGGCTGCACCCTGTGCGCCAAGGCCTGCCCGGTGGACGCCATCTCGGGCCAGCGCAAGCAGCCCCACGTCATCGACACCGAGACCTGCGTCCAGTGCGGACGCTGCATCTCGAGCTGCAACTTCGGCGCCATCATCAAGCGCTAGGAGCCCGCCATGGACACGATCTCCCTGACCATCAACGGGCAGAGCATCGAGGCCGAAGCCGGCCGGACCATCCTCGAGGTGGTGCACGCTGGTGGGCTCGACACCATCCCCACCCTCTGCCACAGCCCCGAGCTCGAGCCCTACGGCTCCTGCTTCGTCTGTGTGGTGGAGCTCGAGGGGCGCGGCAACCTGGTTCCGGCCTGCGCCACCCGGGTGGCGCCCGGGATGAAGGTCCACACTCGCACCGAGCGAGTGCTGCGCTCCCGCAAGTCCGCCCTCGAGCTGCTGCTGTCCAACCACTACGCCGACTGCGTCTCCCCCTGCATGGAGGCCTGCCCGGCCCA
>CAZHIK010001671.1:0-1538 GCA_964532635.1 uncultured Enterobacterales bacterium | reverse complement strand
GGTCGTGGCGGCGGCGGTGGCTTCCGCGGTGGTCGCGGTGGCGGCGGCGGCGGCGGCGGCGGTGGCCGCGGCGGCTGGGGCCGCTAGGCTCACCACCTTCCGATCCCATTGACGGGCAGCGTCCAGCAGGGCGCTGCCCGCTGGTGCTTCAGGGACTGGTACAGCGCGGAGGCGGGGGCTACGGATAAGGTGCACGACCGCTATCCAACGAGAGGCGCCCCATGCCCACTCATCTCTTCGAGCCACGCTCGCTCATGCGCTCTGGCGCAGTGCTGCTGGGTCTCACAGCAGCTCCCTCGGCCCTGGCCTGGGACGATCACAGCCTCTACGCCCGCTACGCCCTCAGCGAGCTTCCGGAGCTGACGGAGTTCCCCGAGGTCGAGGTGGAGCCCCTCGAGGCGTTCCTCTCCGCCGAAGAAGACGGTCTGGCCAAGCTGCTATCCGAGCACGAGGCCTGGGCTCAGGCCCAGGTGCCCACCTACCCGGCCCTTCCCGAGGACCTCGCCTTCCTGCCAGGGGGCGACCGGGACACCATCCGCACCCGCTTCCTCGAGGCCTTGCGGATGAACCCGGAGGTCAAGCTCGCCCTGTACACCAAGGCTCCGATGGGCACCGAGCCCCCCCCCGAGGGCACCGTGCCCTGGGCGGAGGTCACCACTCTGCAGGACCCAGGCGCCCTCGGCCATGCGGTACTGCTGCCCCTGGCCGAAGGCGAGCGGGTGCTGCCCATCGAGGTGCTCACCTCTGCCTGTGACGAGCCAGACTACGGCTTCGACCTCGGCATCTGGACCGACAACGACACCGCCTGGGGTCCCCGCTACAACATGGGCGAGCAGCCCTTCGGCGACCCCACCAAGGAATACAGCTCCCAGGCGCCGATGCACATGGGGCTGTACCACGAAGCCGGCATCGTCTACGCCCTGGCCAGCTTCCTGGAGCGCACCTACCCCGAGATGCGCGCCCACCAGTTCCAGGTCCTGGCGCGCTACGCCTTCGAGACCGGCCACGACTACTGGGGCTGGCGCTTCACCGGCTGGGCCCTGCACTACCTGCAGGACCACGCCATGCCCTACCACACCCGGGTCCTGCCCGGCGTGAGCGTGGCTCGAATGCTCTGGATCAACACCCTGAGCGTCATCGGGATCTCCAAGCCCGTGGACAACGCCGTGCGCCTGGTCTCCAACCGGCACATCGGCATGGAGCACTATGTCCGGCAGGTCTTCGAGCACAGCATGGACCAGCCCGACCACCCCTTCCGGACCGCCCTGGCCGACACCAGCCTCGACGCGAGGTACGGCGCCTACGACGACGCCTACCTGCGCCACACCGCCGCGGCCGAGGGTGCCGCTCGCGCCAACGGCCTGGACCGGGCCCTCGAGAAGTGGTTCCCGAAGCAGCTGGTGTCCGACCCCGCCTACATCACCGACGAGACCGAAAAGGACGTCGACTTCTACGAGCGCGTGAACGAAGCCGACGACACCGCGGTGCCCTCCCTCGAGCCGATCTTCGTCGAGCTGCGGGGCTCCTTTGGCGGCCAC
>CAZHIK010001670.1:0-1539 GCA_964532635.1 uncultured Enterobacterales bacterium | reverse complement strand
GACGAAATCAATATTGCCATTAATAATTTTTCCGATTAGAATTTCATGCATTAATCCCTTGGAGCCCATAAAAACACTCAATTTCATCATTAATGGCTGGTATATTTTAAAAAAGAACGGATTAAAAACAGCATCAACCATAAAGAATCAGACATTGTCCCCTACAACATTGATTTTACTGAAGGTGCCCACGCACAGATGGCGGCCTACTATGATAATCCTGATTTTCTTGCCACCATCGGCAACCATCTGGCGCCACCGGATCGCCGCCTTCCGGGTCGACCACCCACAGCTCGGCGTCCTCGTCGTCGTAGGAGTCGCCGGTGGAGGTGTTGAAGGCGATCCATTCCCCGTCGGGGGACCAGGCCGGGTAGTAGGCGATGTGGTCGCTGTCGGGGAACAGGTCGTCGGGATCGACCAGCAGCTGCGGATCGTCGAAGACGTGGTTGCCCAGGTAGTCCATGAGGTGCAGCTCGGCCTCGTTGACCCTCCAGGAGAGCTGCAGGTCGTCGCTGACCACCAGGGCCACCTGGGTGCCGTCGGGGGACCACTCGCCTTGCGCCACGCACATACCGACCGGCGTGACGTCGGCGATCAGCTCGCCAGCGCGGGCGTCGAAGAGCAGCAGCTGGCAGTCGTAGGCGGTGAGCATCAGCTCGCCGTCGGGGGAGAAGGACTTGAAGTCGCCGATGTGGTCGTCGTCGAACGTCATCATGGTCTGGGTGGGATCGGCCAGCAGGCGGATCTCGATGCGCGACGCGTACCCCTCGCCCTCCTCCCAGTCCGTGGGCTGCAGCGAGTAGGCCAGCAGGGGCTCGGCGCCGGCGGAGATGGCGTGGCAGCCCACGCAGTGGCCGTCGACCTCGTCGCGGCCCCACCAGTTCTCGGCCTGGTGGTCTTCGTTGATGCGGCTCACCCCTTCCTTGGTGCTGGTCCAGTAGTAGATGGTGCCGCGGGTATCCATGCGGTTGACCAGCAACTGGATGGGCTCGGCCTCGAGGACCTGCCCGTCGATGCTGGCGCTCAAGGAGACGTCCACAGCGCCCGCGGCGTTGGTGGCGGCGATGACCTGCCACAGGGCCGCCTGGGACTCCCAGCCGTAGTCTTCGGTGTAGACGACGATGTCGGAGGTGGGCGACTCGAAGTGCAGTCGGTAGGCGTCGGCGGCCAGGTCTTCCCACTGGAAGTGGATGCTGGGGGTGCCGCGGGGCAGGCGCACGCCGTCTTCGGGGTACAGCCAGGGATCGCTGCCCAGGTCCGAGCTGGAGCCCTCGAACAGGCTGGCGTCGGCGGTGCCCTCGGTGAGCTCCTCGTGGTAGATGACGGTGACCGTGGCGGAGGCCCAGGTGTTGGCGTATTCGGCGGTGACCCAGGTGATCCCGCCGTTGTCGTCGGCCGGCGTGAACAGGCCGCCTTCGTCCACCCCGCCCGCCGAGGCGTTGGAGACGGTCCACTCCACAGTGTCCAGCTGGACCCGGCTGCCGTCCTCGAGGGTGGCCCAGGCGGTGAACTGCTCGGTGTCGAAGCCGTCGGGCCCGG
>CAZHIK010001669.1:0-1539 GCA_964532635.1 uncultured Enterobacterales bacterium | reverse complement strand
ACCAACTGCACCGACTGCGGCCCCCGCTTTTCCATCGTCGAGTCGGTGCCCTACGACCGACCCTTGACCACCATGCGGTCCTTCCCCCTCTGCGTGGACTGTGAGGCCGAGTACCGGGATCCCATGAACCGGCGCTTCCACGCGGAGCCCAACGCCTGCCCGGTCTGCGGCCCCCAGCTGTCCCTGTTGGCACCCGACGGCAGTGTCCTCGACGAGGGCGAGCCCATCGCGGCGGCGCAGGCCCGCCTGCGGGCCGGCCAGGTCATCGCGGTGAAGGGGCTTGGGGGCTACCACCTCGCATGCCTGGCCACGAGCGAGGCGGCGGTGGCCCTGCTGCGCGGCCGCAAGCACCGGCCGCACAAGCCCCTGGCGGTCATGGCTCGCGACCTGGCCACGGCGCGTCGCCACTGCGTGATCTCCCCTGACGAGGCTCGCGAGCTGGACGGCCCGCGGCGCCCCATCCTGCTGCTGCAGCAACGGATCGACGCCCCCGAACTCCTGGCCGCAGGCCTGGCTCCTGGGCACCACAGCCTCGGGGTGATGCTGCCCTACACCCCGCTGCACCACATGCTGCTCGAGCCCGATGATCTCGGCGTGCTGGTGATGACCTCCGGAAACCGCTCCGGTGGGCCGATGGTCAGCGACGACGCTGAGGCCCTGCGGGTGCTCGAGCCCATCGTGGACGCCCTGCTGGTGCACGATCGGGGCATCGCCAACCGCTGCGACGACTCGGTGGGCTTCGTGGAGGATGGGCGCACCGTGCTCGTTCGCCGCTCGCGGGGCTGGGTGCCCCTGCCTGTGACCCTGCCCGAAGCCCAGCCCGGGACCCTCGCGCTGGGGGCCATGCTCAACAACGTCTTCACCCTCACCCAGGGCCGGCGGGCCTTCATGTCACAGCACGTGGGGGACACCGACGATCAGGACACCCTGGACTTCCTCGAGGAAGCTGTGGCCGGGCTCGAGCGCTGGCTCGAGGTGCAGCCCGACGTCATCGCCCACGACCTGCACCCGGACATGTTCACCACCCACCTCGCGCGGCGCATGGTCGTCGAGGCTCGCGGGGCGGGGCGTCCGGAGCCTCGATTGGTGGCCGTGCAGCACCACCACGCCCACCTGGCCTCGGCCATGGCTGCGGTGGGGCGCACCGAACCCACTACGGGCCTGGTCCTCGACGGCACCGGCTTCGGTCCGGATCGGACCATCTGGGGTGGAGAGATCCTGGTGGGTGACGCCGGCTCGGTGCGCCGCGCTGGTCACCTCCTGCCGCTGCCACTGCCGGGGGGCGAGGCCGCGGTCAAGCGGCCTCTGCGCATCGCCGCGGCGTGGCTGCATGCCCTGGTGCCCGACGCCATCGAGCTGGACCTGCGCCTGTGGCGTCACGCGGAGCCCGGCGAGCTCGAGGTGGTGAGGCGCATGGTGGACCGGGGCTTCAACAGCCCGCTGACCTCGAGCGCGGGCAGGCTCTTCGACGCTGTCTCGGCGCTGCTGGGGCTGGTCACGGACGCCTCCTACGAGGGCCAGGCCGCCATGGAGCTGGAG
>CAZHIK010001668.1:1188-1541 GCA_964532635.1 uncultured Enterobacterales bacterium | reverse complement strand
TCATCGCGGGCATGGCGGTCATCGCCTGGGTGCTGCGTCGATCCATGAAGGGCCACTTCAGGCCGGACTACTACACGCCCGTCGAAAATGTCGGGCTGTACTGGCACATCGTGGACCTCATCTGGATCTTCCTGTTCCCCCTGCTCTACCTCATCCACTAGGCCGGGAGGCACGATCATGAGCGACCACGTCCACGTCATGCCCCTCCGCGTCCTCTTCGGCGTCTTCGCCGCCCTGCTGGTGCTCACGGTGCTCACCGTGGCCGTCACCTGGGTGGACCTCGGCTCCTTCAACCTGGTGATCGCCCTGACGGTCGCCGTGGTGAAGGCCAGCCTGGTGGCGCTGTACTTCAT
>CAZHIK010001668.1:0-1178 GCA_964532635.1 uncultured Enterobacterales bacterium | reverse complement strand
TGCGCTACGACAAGCCCTTCAACGCCCTGGCGCTGATGAGCACCCTGCTGTTCGTGGCCCTCTTCATCGGCTTCACGCTGCTGGACACCGGGGCCTCCGCCGATGGCGTGATCCCTGGGCACCAGCCCGCCATGGACGCCAAGGCCACCGAGCGAGCCGACGAGCAGGGCTGACGAAGATCATCATCGTTCCGGTAGGCACAGCTACGAGCCCACGCGTAGGGACCCTCACTGTTCGAAGCATCCCCCCAAGACCAGCCGCTCAGCATTCGTGAGCACAACTACACAAACTCCTCGAGGAGACCACAGCGCGGCCGTGCCAGCCTTTGACACGCCCGAAACCCGCCTGGGACGCTGTACACCGAGAGGCTACAACCGTTTCGAGATCGCACCCAGCGCGGGGCCCGAGCTTCCCCGTGAGACGCGAGCCACGGAGTCGATTCCATGACTGAACTCCAGGGGAAGGCCGAGACCTCCAGCCGCATCGAGCGCTTCGTCTACGACGACGACATCGTGCGGAAGTTCCTGATCATGACCGCCGTCTGGGGCGTCGTGGGCATGCTGGTGGGCGTGATCGTCGCCATCCAGCTGGCCCTCCCCGGCGCGAACATGGGCCTCGAGTGGATCACCTTCGGTCGCTTGAGGCCCCTGCACACCAACGCGGTGATCTTCGCGTTCGCGGGCAACGCCATCTTCACGGCGGTGTACTACTCGGCCCAGCGGGTGCTCAAGGCGCGCATGTTCAGCCGCGCCCTCGGCCTGATCCACTTCTGGGGCTGGCAGGCCATCATCGTCTCGGCGGCCATCACCCTGCCCCTGGGCATCACCCAGGGCAAGGAGTACGCCGAGCTCGAGTGGCCCATCGACATCGCCATCGCGCTGATCTGGGTGGTCTTCGCCATCAACCTGTTCGGCACCATCGCCAAGCGGCGCGAGCGCCACCTGTACGTGGCCATCTGGTTCTACATCGGCACGCTCATCGCAATCGCGGTGCTGCACATCTTCAACAGCCTGGTCATCCCCTCGGGTCTCTTCAAGAGCTACTCCATCTACGCCGGTGTCCAGGACGCCTTCATGCAGTGGTGGTACGGCCACAACGCGGTGGCCTTCTTCCTCACCACCCCCTTCCTGGGGCTGATGTACTACTTCCTGCCCAAGGCGGCCAACCGGCCGGTGTTC
>CAZHIK010001667.1:0-1544 GCA_964532635.1 uncultured Enterobacterales bacterium | reverse complement strand
CATGCCCAGCACCTCGTCGGAGAACTTGACGAAGAACTTCTTGTCGCCGTACGCGTCGCGACGCTCGACGCTCTGGGTGTAGGGTCCGCCCTCGGGACCGTCGAACATGCCGTCGGGGCGGTAGTCGTCTTCCGAGCTCTTGCCGTAGGCACCGGAGTAGCCCATGTAGGTGTTGGCGATGTGCACGGCCCGGGAGCCCAGCTCGCCATCGACCTCGGGGTCCACGTCGAAGATCCGGTCTTCGCTGTCGGCCACGCCGTCGTTGTCCTGGTCCATGTAGGCCAGCTTCTTCTCGTCGTCCGGGTACAGGTAGTTGTAGCCCCGGTACAGGCTGCCGCGGCCGACGTAGCGCTCCAGCTCCGAGTAGTCGTACTGGTTGGTCAGGGCGACCATGCCGCGCTGCATCGCCAGCGGCATGTCGTGGAAGTACTCGGAGTCCTTGGTGTAGATGATGTGGGCCTTGGGGTAGGCCTGGGTGAGCCGGGAGGCGAACACCTTGGACTTGCAGGCGTCCATCCAGTGCAGGTCGGTGGTCTGGGCGTTGTCGTCAGCGCGGGACAGGGCCCGGTCGATGCTGGTGCCCAGCTGGCTGTGGTCGCCGAACATGGACACGTTCACGTCGTCATCGTTGAACTGGTCCATGACACCGCTGGGGGGCCAGCCGGCGTCTCGAATGGTGATGTTCCAGGTGATCTCGGGCAGGGCCGGATCGTCGGGCTTGACCTTGTAGGTCACAGTGAGGTTGCCGTTGGACTCTTCCTTCACTTCGGCGCCGGCGCGCTCGAAGACGCTCTTGAACTTCGAGTGCTTGAAGCCGTCGTCGCCGGTGTGCAGCACGGCGTTGATCTCGGTCTTGCCGTCGGCGAAGATCAGGTCGTAGTCGGGGGTGGTGGGCAGGTACTCTTCCACCAGCTTCCGGACCCGCTCGTCGTCTTCGTGCAGGCCCCGGCGCCACAGGTTCAGCGCGATCTGGCGGTGGACCATGGGGTCGGCGATGGTGTTGGCCATCTCGAGCAGGGTGTCCACGATGTAGCCGTAGTCGTCGCGGGCATCCATGGCCGCGCCGAGCAGCGCATCGAGCAGGGCGGCGGCGTTGGCCAGCGCCTGCACGTGGCCGTGGTCGGTGGTGGCGATGGTGTAGGCCAGCAGCATGGCGGCGGCCTCGCGGTCGCCTTCGTCGAGGCGGTTGGCGCGGGCGTCGGCGTCGTCCATGTCGATGGGGCGGTTCAGGTCGTCGGGGCAGAAGCCGCCGGGATCCGCGGGGGACTCTTCGGTGTCGGTGTACTCGTACAGCAGCGAAAAGATGGAGGCGAGATCCTCGAGCCCGGAGGGAGGCGGGTTGCAGGGATCCTGGGCGTGGGCGCCAGCGGCGAGCAGCAGGGGCAGCAGCAGGTTCACTTCTCACCTCTCTGGACAGCGAGGGTGCGGCGGACCAGCGCGTCGATGCGCTCGTCGCCAGGGTAGTGGTTGCCGAGCTCGGCCAGCATGAAGCGGACGACCTCGATCTCGGCGGGCTCGGCCTGTTCGGCCTGCTCGAGGGCTTC
>CAZHIK010001666.1:0-1548 GCA_964532635.1 uncultured Enterobacterales bacterium | reverse complement strand
TACCTGCGTCCGTCCGACCGCATCACCCTCGACCCCGACGCCGTCATCCTCGACGCCAAGAAGGTCGTCCTGGGTCTGCGCCAGGCCGGCTACAAGGCGCCGCGCAAGGTCAAGTTCAAGGTCCCGGGCCCCACGGGCCGGGCGGCCATCGAGCTGTTCCTGTACCAGATGCACCAGGGCGGCTGGGCCACCGACCACGACATGGTCGTCGGCAAGGAGCTCGCCTACGTCATGACCGGCGGTGAGCGTCCCTTCGGCGCCTGGGTCGACGAGCAGTACATCCTCGAGCTCGAGCGCCAGGCCTTCCTGTCGCTGTGCGGCCACCCCGACACGCAGGCCCGGATCCAGCACATGCTGCAGACCGGCAAGCCCCTGCGGAACTAACCCAGCAACCCGAAAACGAGGTACAAACCATGTTCGAAAAGAACCCCCGTGACGTCGTGGTGGTTGCTGCGGTCCGCACTGCGGCGACCAAGTCCGGCAAGGGCTCCCTCAAGGACACCCGCCCCGACGATCTGATGATCCAGTGCATCCAAGGCCTGATGGGCCGGGTGCCCAGCTTCGACCCCGCCGAGATCGACGACTGCGTCATCGGCTGTGCGTTCCCCGAAGGCGAGCAGGGCATGAACGTCGCCCGCATCGCCACCATGGGCGCCGGCCTGCCCGACTCGGTCCCGGCCATGACCATCAACCGCTTCTGCTCCTCGGGCCTGCAGTCCCTGGCGCAGGCCGCGGCGGCCATCCACGCCGGATGGATCGACTGCGCGCTGACCGGCGGCGTCGAGTCCATGTCCATGATCCCCATGGGCGGTCAGAAGCCCAGCCCCAACCCCACCATGATGGCGAAGGACCCGGCCATGTACGCCCCCATGGGCACCACGTCGGAGACCGTGGCCAGCCGCTACGACATCTCCCGCGAGGATCAGGACGCCTTCGCCCTGCGCTCCAACATGAACGCCCTGAAGGCGCAGGAGAACGGCACCTTCAACGACGAGATCGTGCCGGTCAAGGCCAAGGTCTTCGTCAAGGGCGAGTGGATCGAGAAGGTCGTGGACACCGACGAAGGTCCCCGAGCCTCCACCCTCGAGGGCCTGGCCAAGCTGCGCACGGTCTTCTCCACCACGGGCCGGAGCACGGCCGGCAACTCCTCGCAGACCAGCGATGGTGCGGCCGCCAACCTCATCATGACCCGCGAGAAGGCCGAGAAGCTCGGCCTGCCTGTGCTGGCTGTCTTCCGTGGCTTCCAGGTGGTGGGCGTGGCTGCCGACGAGATGGGTGTGGGCCCCGCCTACGCCATCCCCAAGCTGCTGCAGCACTACGGCATGACCGTCGACGACGTGGACGTCTACGAGATCAACGAAGCCTTCGCCTCCCAGGCGGTCTACAGCGTCCGCAAGGCCGAGATCGATCCCGAGCGCGTCAACCCGCACGGCGGCGCCATCGCCCTGGGCCACCCCCTGGGCTGCACCGGCGCCAAGCTCACCGTCCAGATCCTGCACGAAATGCAGCGTCGGAAAGAAAAGTACGGCGTGGTTTCCATGTGCATCG
>CAZHIK010001665.1:0-1550 GCA_964532635.1 uncultured Enterobacterales bacterium | reverse complement strand
GGCCAGGTTGCCCACCCGGTGGCTGGGGGTGATGGAGCCGTCGTACAGCGTGCCGATGAAGCGGGAGCCGATGACCATGGCCACGTCGGGACCCATGGCTGCCAGCAGACGCGGGAACTCGGCGGGATCATCCTGCTCATCGGCGTCGATGAAGGCCAGGATCTCGCCCGAACTCTCGGCGATGCCCGCCCGCAGCGCCACGCCCTTGCCCTGGTTGGGCTCGAGCCGCAGCACCCGAACCCCCACCGACTGGGCCACCATGGCGGTGCCGTCGGTGGAGCCGTCGTCTACCACCAGGATCTCCCCGAGCCCGGGCATGGCCGCGCGGGCCCCCTCGATCACGGCCGCGATGGTGGGCGCCTCGTTGTGGGCGGGGATCACCAGCGAGACCCGAGGGGCCATGGCCGAGGCGGCCTGGCGCTCGCTGTCGGTAATGGGGGGAAGGGCGGAGGGGCCGGTCATGGCTGGAACCTCGGGAGGGGGAGGCTCTTAACCGGGTCGATGATGGGGGGAGGCAGGCGAGCGGGCTGGATGTCGGCGACGCCCAGGTTGAGCGCAAAGTTCAGGGCGCAGCTGGGCTGATGCCAGGTGGGGCAGATCTCGCTCTCAGGCACCGCAGACCACTCCTCCCCCGGCGACAGGCAGGCCTCGCCCTGGGCCAGCAGGTTCGGAGCGTTGTTCGACCAGGCGTTGTCCGACAGCGAAGCCCAGCCGTCGTCCAGGAACAGCCCGGCTCCCTGGTTGCCGTTGATGCGATTGCCCTGGAGCAGCAAACCCCCGCTTCCGTCCCAGGCCGCTGTGTTGCGTCCGAAGACCCCATCGCCGCAGCGTGTTGTGATGCCGTGCCCGACGCCAACGCTGCCGGAGATCTCGCTATCGACCAGGGCGTAGCTGCCACCCCCGACCAGGTAGGCGCCGGCGATCTCGTTGCCTGAGATGACGCTGTCCTCGACCCACAGCGAAGGGGCCAGGTTCACGCCCTGCTCCGCAGCGTAGATGCCCACGCCTCCCCCCAGGTTCACGCTCTCCCGGGTGCCGGCGATGGTGGACGAGCGCAGCTCCAGCCGGGCCTCGTCCAGGGCCATCGCACCCGCGAAGGTGTTGTCCACGCTGGTGCAGCCGGTGCAGAGGAAGCGCGTGCCCGGTCGGATGGCGTGCAGGCCTGGCCCGGCGGTGTCCTGGACGAAGAGGCCTTCGGCGATGATGGTCGCCCCGAACTGGGCCTCGACACCCAGTGAGGCCATGCCCTGCTCTGCGGACCTGGGGAAGGTACCGGTCACGGCCGTGTCCTTCAACACCGCGACGGTGCCGGGATCCGACGCCGCGATCCCAGCCATGGTGTTGCCGTCCACCGCGCAGCTGTCCAGCAGGGCATACGCACCCTCGACCACTGCGAGGCCGATGCCTTCGCCGGCCGCGGCGTCGGGTCGCGAGTCGCAGATCGTCGAGTCGCGCAGGACGATCCGACTGCCCTCCTCGATGACCAGCACACCGATCCCGTGGCTGCCGACGACATCGCAGCCGTCACCCACCAGGACCGCGTGGGAGTG
>CAZHIK010001664.1:0-1551 GCA_964532635.1 uncultured Enterobacterales bacterium | reverse complement strand
ATTGAGACCGAGGCCACCACCATCTCCTGCTGGTACGCCCAGGCCGAGGTCGAAGAGGCCGGGACCGTCGACGCCGCCAACACCGCCCCCAAGCCCGAAGGACGCAAGCTCCCCAAGGGCGTCAAGCGCGTCGGCCCCGGCACCGGCTTCAAGGGCAAGAAGGGCAAGGGCCGCTAGGTCCCCTCGTAATCTCGAATCGATCGCGAGAGGCTCCGTCTTCACGGAGCCTCGCAGGGGCGCTACACTGCCAGCACGGCAGGCCGTCCCGCTGCCACATCGGAGAACCCGCATGCACCGTTCCATCCTGTCCACTTCGCTGATCCTGTCCCTGGCCACCACCGGCTGCACCCAAGAGCAGCTCGAGGATCTGCTGTTCGACACCTACCTGGTCAAGCTGGACGCGGAGCCCGCCGAGGTGGTCACCACGGTCAACAACATCGCCACCGTGTTCGAGGTCGAACCCATCCACATCTTCGAGCAAGCCACCCAAGGCTTCCAGGTGGATCTGCCCATCGGTGTGGCCGACGAGATCGCCTCATGGGACGAGGTCCAGTACGTGGTCATCGACAATCCCGACACCTACACCCCTCCCCCCGACTGGGAGGAGCCCGACGTGGGTGACGACGAAGAGCCCGACGGCATCACCCGCATCGGCGGCTCGGTCACCTCGGTGGATCTGAGCGGCGTAGGCGTCGCCGTGGTCGACACCGGCGTCGATCTCGACCACCCCGATCTGAACGTGGTGGGCCAGTACGATGCGGTGGCCGAAGCTGGCGGCGACGACAACGGCGGCGACGACGGCCACGGCCACGGCACCCACGTGGCGGGGACCATCGGCGCCGTCGCCGACTCCAGCGGCGTGGTGGGTGTGGCCCCTGGGGTCGACATCTACGCGGTGCGCGTGCTGGACGACAACGGCTCGGGCACCTACGGCAACATCATCGCCGGCCTCGAGTGGGTGCTCACCCAGCAGGAGGTCCGGGTGGTCAACATGTCCCTGGGCGGCATGGGCGATCCCGCCAGCAACACGATGCTCCAGGACGCGATCCAGGCCCTGCTCGATGCGGGCATCGTCGTCTGCGTCGCCGCGGGCAACGAAGCCTCGGACACATCAGGCTTCATCCCCGCTGGCTACGACCTCGGCATCGTGGTGTCGGCCTACGACGCCTACGGCGGCGACAACGGCTTCGCCTACTTCTCCAACTACGGCGACGCCGTGGACATCACCGCCCCCGGAGTGACCATCACCTCCACCTACCCGGACGGTGCGTACGCGGCCCTGTCGGGCACCTCCATGGCCACCCCCCACGTGGCCGGTGCGGCCGCAGCCTACATCGCGAAGTACCCGGAGCTCACCCCCGCCGAGGTGCTCACCGACATGCTCGCCACCGCCGAAGACGGCCTGGCCGGCCAGGGCGGAGACTACCCCGAGCCAATGATCGACGTCGCCGCGCTGATCTCCAACTAGAGCCCCCCTTCCTGGACGATCCGAGCGCCCGTGCCTAGCTTTCGGGCGTATCGGGGCCGCTGAGCGGATAGGCTCTTTGGATG
>CAZHIK010001663.1:0-1554 GCA_964532635.1 uncultured Enterobacterales bacterium | reverse complement strand
CACGCCACGCACGACGATGGAGTCGCCCTTTTCGTCCTTCACGTGGTGGCGCGCCATCCGCAGGTCCTGGCTGTGGAACGCGGTGTAGCTCCCTTCCATGCCGACAACACCAACCGACACCACCTCGGGCATGGTCACCACCCTATGCTCCAGGATCTCGTCGATGCTGGTCCTGAGGGTCCTGCGCTGCAAAACGACACAGCCGGGTGCCGTCACCACCTGCCGAAACGCTTTCATGCGGCTCACTTCACACCTCCCTGATCGACCACGCTGCCAAGCGCGGCGCGAACGGCGCCAAAGGCACAGGCCGCCTGATCGGAGTCCGCAAGGCCATGGTTCTCGGGCTTCAGTCGGGTCAACTCCAGGCTCATGCGGAGGGCCAGCGCATCCAACGAGGACAGGGCCTGGCGCTCCATGCGCAGCACGCCAGCCACGAGTGGCACCCCCCTGCCCTCGAAGCCGGAGCTGATGCCTGTGGCACGCGCCAGCGCAGAGAATGCGCGCTCCACCACGACCGGTGGAAAGTTGTCCGGGGTTTCCGACATGTGTTCACACAGGCGCGAGGCGTTCATCATCGCCTGCATCCTCGTGGCTTCGTCCTCGTCCGTGAGGCCCTCCATCAGCCGAGTGAGGATGAGGTCATGGTCCTCCTCGTTGAATGCGGCGGGATCCTGGAGCGACGCGTCGGTGTACGCGGTGATGGTCTCTCCGGGCTCGCGCCTCGAGAGCGCACGCAGGCGCACCTGCTCGCTGCCATGAACACCATCGAAAGCCACACGGACCGCCGCACCGTGGGCATCGAGCAGGGCGGCTTCGTCAGCCAGGCGTCCCAGCGCGCGGTGGGGCAGCGAAACACGGCCCAGCTCGAGGAACAGCGCGTCTTCATCGAGTTCGTTGACCTCCGCTGCGCGGAGCACAGCCAGCGCCGCCAGGAGGTTCCTGTAGACGAAACCGAGACGGCGTGCCGAGGGGCGGGGTTCGATGAAGCCGCAGAGCGCAATGCCGAGCTCCTTGACGTACGCTCCCACCCGCTCACCTTCCTCCTCGACAACCGTCGGGAGGAGTTCGCGGGAGCGCTCCAACAGCCGAACCACGCCAGCAACCACCTGGGGATTCACCGAGACCTGGTTGCGAAAGGCCTCGGCCTGGGGGCTGTCATCCCGACCAGCCCGCACGATGGCGCGATGAGCGGCGTCCTCGTCGAGGTCGGAGAACTCCGGGAAGGTGATGAACAGACTGAAGCGATCGGCCAGCGCCGGGTCCAAGTCGCGGGTTCCGGGCTGGTCAGGGGGATTCATCGCCGCGAAGCAGTGGGTGAGCTTCAGGGGCAGCCCCATGAGCGTGCGCGACCGAATGATCTCGAGCAACTTGTTCTGCACCGACGGGTTCGCGCGGTTGATCTCGTCGATCAGCAGGCACTGGAAGATCCAGACGCTCGCCTCGGTGCGGATGAACTCGAGCCGTCCTTCCATGTAGGAGTTCGGATCGATCATCCCGATGAGGTCATCGAGCTGCACCTTGGAAGCATCCAGGGCCCGGAAGAGCCAGCCCATG
>CAZHIK010001662.1:0-1554 GCA_964532635.1 uncultured Enterobacterales bacterium | reverse complement strand
CCACCCGCAACGGCGCGCACCACTGCGCCTGCATTCTGGGCGCGGTGGGCCACGAGCCGGCGGTGCCTGCCCTGCAGGCCCTGCTCGAGCCCGATGCCGACACCACCTGGCGCGCCCGACGCGAGGCCGGTGAGGCCCTCGAGCTCATCCAGGGCCTCTCCACCGACGCCCCCTAGAGCCCACCGTGCGCAGCGTCGGCCTCACCGGGAACATCGCCTCGGGCAAGAGCACCGTGGCCCGGCTGCTGCACGAGCGTCACGGGCTCCCGGTGCTCGACGCAGACGAGGTGGCTCGCTGGATCGTGGAGCCCGGCAGCCCCGCGCTCACCGCAATCCAGGCGCGCTTCGGCCCCGAGGTGCTCACCGTCGCTGGACGCCTGGATCGCCAAGCCCTGGGAGCCATCATCCGGCGCGATCCCCAGGCACGCCGCGAGCTCGAGGCCATCACCCATCCGGCCATCTACGAGAGGATCGATGCCTGGCTCGAGGAGCAGCGCCGCCAGCGCGCTCCCCTGGCCGTGGTGGAGGCAGCCCTGCTGGTGGAGACCGGCCAGCAGGATCGCTTCGATCTGCTGCTGGTGGTCAGCTGCAGCCAGCGCACGCAGGTGGCGCGGCTGATGGCCCGCAACCACATCGGCCGAGACGAGGCCCTGGCGTGGCTCGACACCCAGCTCCCTGCCGCCGACAAGGAACGGCACGCCGACATCGTGATCCGCAACGACGGCACGCCCCAAGATCTCGAGCACGCCGTAGCGCGTGCCTCGAAACAGCTCCTGGGGCACACCTGAGAAGAAGGGTCGCTCCGCGCGAAGCGCGACCTCGACCGCGGCGACCCGGGATCCCCTAGCCCGTAGCCCGTAGCCACGTCGGCGAAGCCGATGTCAGAAGATGATCACGCTCTCGACCGGGACGTCGCCCAGCTTGTCACGCCCCTCGAGGAAGCCCAACTCCACCACGAACACGCAGGCCGCGACCTCGCCGCCGAGCTTGCGGATGAGCTTGCAGGTGGCATCGGCGGTGCCGCCGGTGGCCAGCAGGTCGTCGACCACCAGCACCTTCTGGCCGGGCTTGATGGCGTCGACGTGCATCTCGAGGCGGTTGGTGCCGTACTCCAGCTCGTACTCGTAGCCCACGCTCTCGTAGGGCAGCTTGCCCGGCTTGCGGGCCGGCACGAAGGCGGCACCCAGGGACAGCGCCAGAGGGGTCCCGAACAGGAACCCGCGGGACTCCATGCCCACCACCGCGTCGATGCCCTGGTCGTGGAACTTCTCGGCCAGGTAGTCGATGACGTCGCCGAGCAGACCGGGATCGGACAAGACCGGAGTGATGTCCTTGAACAGGATGCCGGGCTTGGGGAAGTCGGGGATGTCGCGGATGGTAGCGTCGAGGCGTTCGCGGAGATCGGACATGCTGGGCTCCTGTTGCGGGAGGCGAGGTGTAGAGGACCTAACCCGGGATGTGAGCGGGATCCTTGAAGAAGAAGAAGGCTTCGCTGCCGCTCACCACCAGGGCGGTGACCACCGCGCCGGCGATGAGGCAGCCGAGGGCCGAGGCC
>CAZHIK010001661.1:0-1558 GCA_964532635.1 uncultured Enterobacterales bacterium | reverse complement strand
CCCTCACCGCGCCACTTCGCGGGGATGCCACGCCGCTTGCGGTAGGCGCGCACGTTCTCGGGGGTGACCCCGGCCAGCTTGGCGATCTCGGTGTCGGGGACTTCGCCGAGTTGATCGAAGAAGGGATCGACCTTGGAGCGGCGAGGCTTCCGCGTGGTCATGGGCTCTCCTGGGGTGCTGGGTCGGCAACGCAACGCTTCCACCCCCACAGCGCCGTCGTGGCCGAAAGGAGCCTCTATCGTGGACCGCACCGCGCGGGCCATGCGGGCTCCCCGCCTTCGGCTTGACAAGGATCAAGGGCGCTCGTGGCGTCCGTGTGAACGAATACGGTGAAGGCGCCAGTTCCCAGCGGCGCCAGGAGCGTGAGCATGAAGGTCCGCATCATCAAGGAAGAGTGCATCGCCTGTGGCGTGTGCGCCGACATCGCCCCCGCGATCTTCGAGATGGGCGAGGACGCCGCCCAGATCAAGGTCGACGAGGTGCCCGAGCCCGAGCAGGAGGCCGTGCGCGAGGCGGACGAGAGCTGCCCGACCGAGGCCATCGTCGTCGAGGACTAGAACCGGGCAGCAACACCGCCGAGGACTGTTACACTGTCGACAGGACGATTCGGCTCCGGCTGAGACCGCCTTGAGTGCGTCCCCCCCCCCCCACATTCGAGGCGGCTCGGCCGGGGCCATCCCTCACCGCATCCGGGTGCGTACCTGGGGCTAGGTCGGGTAGCACCTGCGGATGATGATCACGGAGCACTCGGGGCTCTTCCAGCTCCCGGTGCCGGTGACCTCGACGCACAGGTCGTGCTCGTCTGCGAAGTCCACGAGCTGACGAAGCTGCTCGATCCGCAGGTTGTAGCTGTGGCTGGTGGAGGCCACGGGTCTGCCCTCGCTGTCGTTCCATGAGTCGTGGGACTCGAAGTTCGGGAACGCGCGCCAGTCGAGATTCGGATCACCGGCGAGCTCGCGCAGGAACCTGATGTGATGCGGCGAGCCTGTCGAGAGGGCGCGAGGCTTCCACCCTCGGTTGTGGCCGAACTCGCGCATGAGCACCCTGCGCGCCCGCGTGGCCTCGGTGGGGGTGACACCGCTGTCGTCGCGGTGCTTGTACCGGAACAGCAGAAGGATGGCTTCTTCGTAGGTCATTCGGACCTCACGGTGCGCTGCCCGGGGCCGTCTGCTTCGGCCACTCCCCCTGCTCCTGCAGCCGCCTCCGCAGGGTCGCCCTGGGGAGGCCCAGAATGCGCGACACCTCCTTGAGCCCGCGCCCCTCGCGCAGCAGGGCCACGGCGGGCCGCGTGTCGATCTCACGGCGAGGCCGCCCGCAGTGCTTGCCCTGGGCCTGGGCACGACGCACGCCGGCGATCACGCGCTCGCGGAGGATGTCCTTCTCCAGTTCGGCCACGGCCGCGATGATCGTGAACATCGCTTTTCCCATCGGGGTGGTGGTATCCACCTGCTCGTGCAGGGACACGAACGAGACCCCCAGCAGCCTGAACTCCTCGAGGGCCGCCAGAAGATGGGCGGTGGATCTGGCGAAGCGGTCGAACCTGAAGACGGCCACCAGG
>CAZHIK010001660.1:0-1560 GCA_964532635.1 uncultured Enterobacterales bacterium | reverse complement strand
CGGACAGCCCGCAGACCGAGGCGCAGACACGCTTCGCCGAGACCCGCGCCGAGGTGCTGGCCTCAAATCCAGTCCCGGTGGAGATCCGGCCCCTTCCCATCGAAGGGCGACCCGCGGACTTCTCAGGGCTGGTGGGCAGCCTCGAGGTCCGGGCCGAGCTGGCCGAACCCCAGGTGCGCGCAGGCGACTCGGTGACCCTCGCTGTCACCATCAACAGCGACGGCGTGCTGGCGGGGCTGGAGCTGCCCCCCGCTGCCGACACAGAGCAGCTGCGCACCTACGACGACGTGCCCGACCTCCACGCCGGCCTGGTGGGGGGGAGCTACCGCAGCCGAGCGACCCTGCGCCGGGCTCTGGTGCCCACGGCCGAGGGCAGGATCGAGGTGCCCCCGCTGTCCCTGTCCTGGTTCGATCCCACGCTCGCGGAGTACCAGAGCTGGGAGCTGCCGCCCATGCAGCTCGAGGTGCTCCCCGGCGAGGCGGGCACCGCCCCGGTGGTGGCGGACTTCGGCGGCGAGCAGCCTGCGCCTCGCGAAGCCGTGGCCACCTTGGGCGAGGACATCCTGCCCATCCACGCCGATGTCCAGGTCCGGGACCGCCGCTTCCGCCCTGCTCACCCCGTGCCACTGTTGCTGCTGCTCCTGCCGGGGGCCGCGCTGCTGATGCAGGCGGGGCTCGATCTGCGAGCCAGGGGCGGCCGGTTGGGGCAGCGCAAGCGCGCTGTCCGGGCCCGCCTCTCCGAGCTGCCCTGCGAGCGAGTCGAGCGCCTGGCGGCCCTCGAGGCGGCGTTTCGGGAGGCCGCGGGCTTGGCCCTGGGGCTGCCCGCTGCGGCCGTCGACCCAGCTCGCCTGACCGACGGGCTGCCCGAGCCTCTCGGGGAGCAGGCAGCGGGCCTGTACAGCAAGCTCGAGGGCGCCCGCTACGCGGGCATGGAACCGGGCGATCTCGAGCCCGTGGTACTGGCGTTGGTGGAGCGGCTCCTCAGGAGGGCACGATGAGCCGGGCCCTGCGCCTGCTGTCCCTGATCGTGCTGCCCCTGCTGCTGCTGGGGGCCGACGCGGAGGTCTCCACCCAGGCCCGCTTCCACGAAGGCAGCGCGGCCTATCGCAGCGGTGACTACGCCGAGGCCGAGGCCGCCTGGCGTGAGGTCATCTCGGCGGGTGCAGTCGACGGTCACGCGCTGTACGACCTCGGCAACGCCCTGTACCGCCAGGGGCGCACAGGCCCCGCCATCCTGGCTTGGCGCCAGGCCCTCGTGCTGCTGCCCCGGGATCCCGACGCTCGGGCCAACCTGGTCCACGCCCGCGAGCAGGTCCGTGACCAACTGCGGGCCCAGGGCCACGTCCCCGCGGTGTTCTTCTGGCAGCACTCCCTGGCCCTGCGAGAGAGCGCGGCCCTCGGGGCGCTGCTGCTGGGCTTCGCCATGGCGTCCTGGGCGTGGCTGCGCTGGCGTCGCCGGCGTCGAGCCAAGGGGCTCGGCTCGCTGCGACCGGCGGCCTGGGTGAGCGCGGTGCTGGGGCTGGTCATGCTGATCTCCACCGCTCTGACCGCGCAGGCGTT
>CAZHIK010001659.1:0-1563 GCA_964532635.1 uncultured Enterobacterales bacterium | reverse complement strand
GGATCACTTCGCCGCCGCCGGGTGGCCCACTGGGGGGCGGCGTCAGCATTCGCTGCCGCGGGTGATCGTCCAGCAGCGGTTTGACCACCTGTGAGAACAGATGACGCTGCTGTTCACGATAGTCGGGCAGCATCCCCTCCTCAGAACACACACGCGCGTACTCTCTGGCGAAGTCGTCTGCCCAGGTTCGGTAGAGGACCCGTAGCTCTGCCAGGCGTGCTAGGAGTTCGGTGTAGTGGGGGAGGCGTGCGTCCCAGCCCTGAGCCCGCTCTGCTTCGAGTCTTCTATGGGCACGATCGACTTCCCATGCGCCGAAATCGTCCAGGCGAGCGTACTTCGTCAGCGCATCACCCTGGTTCAGCCACGAACTGGATAGCAGCGCTGTACCCTTTTCCAGTGCCATTCCCAAGCGCGCTGCGGCGCCGATCAGGCGCCAAGCGACTCGCCGTTTTGGGTTCCGGTTTGCCCAGAACGAGGCTTGGGCAGTACGGCCTTCGGCCCAGTCCAGGGCCTTGGTCCATTCTTCTTCTGCGAGGGCCTCGAGTGCCGCCGTCATGAGCAGAGCTTCCTCGAAGCGGAAGGTATCGATCTTGCCCAGGTCCTCTGGCAGAGCGTGTTCCTGCTCGTCAGCGATTAGCCCTTCGAGTTCGTCGGCGATCCATTCGTACCTGTCCGGGGACTTCTCCCGTAGCCATTGAGCCACGGTGCGATTGGCCTCGACCAGGGGGGCGGGTAGGCTCACGAGCGGCTCGAGCGCCTCGAGAACAGGGGCGCGTGCCAGGTCATGCACGTACTCCACACCCAGTGCGTGCGTCAGAACGGGTAGGTCCACGTCAGCTACACGTGCCGTGTCGAGGGGGCCCCGCACAGGGCGACTGAATTGGCGCCAGGAATCATCGGTTCCCAGCTTTCGCTCGAACCATTCGGATAGGAGTCTTTGGTTGTCGGCATCCATCAACGTCGCATGCTGAGCGTGGGCAGGGCTGCGGATTGCCTCCAGCACAAGGATGGGGGGTACCTGTTCCAGCCAGGCTCCTAGCTCGCTGTTGGCCACAAGTGCAGCCTGGGCGAGCCACTCATCGGCATCAGCCAGGGTCACTCCCCCCCGCGCCAGAAACGCGTCGATGGCGGTTGGTGTGACCAACCCGGTTGCGGCATCCCGTATGCTGGTATCCAGAGCAATGCGAAAGCGTCGCCCGGCCCGGTAGGTGGCGAGCATGGGGGTCTTGCGAATGGTTTGCTCGTTGAAGCCAGGCATATGAACGACCAGGCCAGAGCGGTGTAGTCCCCCCTCGTGCGGCGTAAGGTCGATCATCAGCTCCAGGAAGCTGCCTCGGAACGAACAGACCGGGTACTTGAACTGATCGTTGGCGTGTTTCTCGCGCAACCGGCTGGCCAGGTCGGAGTAGTGGTTGTCCAGGTCCAGCCAGATGATGGGCCCATGTTGCTGGGCTTCCTTCTGGACCTTCTGGGCGATGTGTTGGCTGACGGGACCAAGGCTCATGTGGGCTCCTTGGGTACAAAGGTGAGGCCAGCCTGGCCGGAGAAGCCGCTTAGCGGTTT
>CAZHIK010001658.1:0-1567 GCA_964532635.1 uncultured Enterobacterales bacterium | reverse complement strand
GATCCCTGGCGCGTGGACCACTACGACCACCGGCTGGACGGGCAGCCATCCAGCCACCCCGATCCCGTCGCGGACCTGGCCCAACGGGGCCACGCGGCCTTCACCACCCGGGACTGGGAGGCTGCATACAGGCTCTACGGCGAGGCCCTCGAGGCCGGTGCAGCTGCGGACGATCCCATCGATGACGGAGCCCGCGCCGCCCTGCTGAGCAACCAGGCGCTGGTCCGCTGGCACCAGGGTCGCATGGGCGATGTCGAAGCCCTCCTGAACCAGGTGGCGGCCGCCTCGCCGGAGAATCCGGAGATCAGGAACTGGAAGGCTCTGCTCACGCGTTGAAGCCTGGGCGCTCCCCTTCCCTGGCCGCCTGGTTACAACGCAGCCCCCATCTCATGGGTGTTTCGTGCCCTCGGATCTCCCCTCCCCGTCCCGCGTCTTCCGTACCGCCCTTGTCCTCGGCCTGGGCGCCGGCGCCCTGGAGATCGCCCTGCGCGCAGCTCCGCGCCTCGGCATGGACCTCGGCGAGCGCCTGGCCTGGCTGGCCGTGGCCGCCGTGCTGTCCATCGCGCTGACCACCGGCGCGGCCGCGATGCTGCTGGTGCTGAGACGCTTCCTGTCCTGGGTGCCGGCCCTGGGGCTGAGCGCCGCCTCCCTGGTCCTGGTCCACGCCGCGCTGTACTGGCGCTTCGACCTGAACGTCAACGCCTTCTCCACCGACCCGGTCCTCCTGGGTGGACTGGCGGCCATCGCTGTGCTCAGCCTCGGCTTCGGCTGGCTGGCGGAGCGGCCTTTGCGAGCAATGGGTGGCCGCTTCGAGCTGGGTTGCCTGGCTCTGGCCCTCATCGCCGCAGCGGTGGGGCTGGTGCGCGGCCACCCCGGCACCTCCCCCGCCCAGCTGGCCGGCGATCTCCCCAACGTGCTGGTGATCACCCTCGACACCGTGCGCCACGACGCCCTGGGCCCCTACGGCGGCCCGGTGCCCACCCCCACCATCGATGGGCTCGCACGGGATGGCACCGTGTTCGAGGAGGCCATCGCCACCGCGCCGCTCACCGAGGCCTCCCACCTGGCCATGCTCACCGGACTCGAGCCCACAGCCACGGGCATCGTCTCCAACGGCACCGCCTTCGGCGAGCAGCCCGCCCTGATCTCCCACGCCTTCCAGCGGGCCGGCTGGACCACCGGCGGCTTCGTAGCCGGCTTCCCCCTCAGCGGCCGCTGGGGCTGGACCCAGGGCTTCGACGTCTACGACGACGACTTCGGCGCCATGCCCGGCCTGCACCGCCTGGCCATCGTCAAGGCCTGGGACCAGCTCACCCTGCCCGGCCGCACCCTGCGGGAGCGCCGCGGCGACTTCGTCATCGAGCGCGCCGACCAGTGGCTCGCGAGCGTGGCGGAGGTCCCCTGGTTCGCCTGGGTCCACCTCTTCGACCCCCACGGCCCCTACGAGGCCCCGCCGCCCTACCAGATGGAGCAGGCACCGCCCCGGGACGGAGAGCCCCTCGAGCTGCCAGCCTACTGGCCCCCCGCCCTGCGCAGCATCACGAGCACGGACTGGCTCGACGCCGCC
>CAZHIK010001657.1:0-1568 GCA_964532635.1 uncultured Enterobacterales bacterium | reverse complement strand
ATGCTCTCATGGAAAACGGGATGATGGATAAGGCGGTCGCGTCGTATATCAATTCCCTGAAACTGAATCCCAACGATATGGAAACCAAACAAAATTTGGAATATGCACTCCGCCAGATGCAGCAGCAGCAGCAACAGCAGGAGCAAAATCAGGATCAGGAGAATAAAGAAGATCAGGAACAGCAGGAACAACAGAGCCGCCAGCGCGCTGTAGGGGGAGCTGGACAGCAGCATCCCCATCACCACGGCCAGACCCACCACGGGCTTCCATCCTGGGCGATCGCGCAGCTCCAGCAGCGCGAACACCGCCAGGGGCGGGCCCCAGTGGCACAGCTCCGACAGCTGTCCGTTCATCAGCTGGTGCAGCCCGAAGGGATGAAAGCCGTAGAAGGCGCCTACTGCCAGGGCTGCGGCCGAGCTGACGCCCAGGCGCCGGGCCAGCAGGAAGCAGGCCAAACCCGCCGCCACCAGCTGCAACCACGCGCCCACGTTCATGCCCGTGGTGGTACCCAGACCCAGCAGCACGGCGGGGATCACGGTGGGCAGGTAGCTCCAGCCCACCACGCTCAGGCAGCCGCCGTGGGGCCAGCCCACCATGTCGGTGGGCCCCACCAGCTCACCCCGGAGCAGTCCCCGGGCGAACAGGTCGAAGCTCCAGATCTGCGAGGGGATGAACCAGGCGTCGAGGGTGGTGTCGGTGGGCGACTGCAGCAGGGGCCAGGTGAGGACCGCGCCCAGTGCGGCCAGCACAGCGGTCACCAGCATCAGCTCTCGGACCCGCGACCGGGCGCCCATCCTTGACCTCCCGTTGACAACTGGAGGGTGAATAGCACGATGGCAGACCTATCGCCCTTCATCCTCCAGCCGCGCGGTGCAGGTGGCGATCACGCGGTCGAAGAGGGGGTCGAGGCGCACCGGGGTGTCGGTGTCGTCGTACAGGCGCTGCTTGAAGGGCACGATGTCGGCGATGTCCTGCTGGACCGCCAGGATCTGGTCGTTGCGGACCAGCTCCAGCAGCTGGAAGAAGTAGCCTCCAACCACCTGGTTGTCCGCCTCGAAGGTTTCGATCATCGGGATGAAGGTCTTGGCTTGGGACGGGCCGAGCCGCAGCTCGGGTTCCCGCTCCAAGAACACGATGCCGGTGGTGATGTCCTGGGCGGTGAGGATCTCCGCACGCAGCGCGGGCTCACCTTTGGACTCCGGCCCGGCCGGCTCCTCGGCCCGCTTCCGAAGCAGGTCGTCGACCGTGGGTGGAGGGTCCGACGGCCCCAGGATCCCCTCGAGGATCTCCTGGGCCTCGCGCTGGCCGTGGGAGGTCTCGAGGTGGGACTTCTGCTCGAGCAGCCAAGCCTCCTGAGGCTGGGTGAGGGCTCCGTGCATGGCGTCGTTGCTCGTCATCACCCGCTTCCAGGCCGTACCCATGGGCTCGAGCACGGGCAGCAGCTCGCGGCACTGGTCGGCACTGGCCACCAGCTCGGGACGCTCGGCCTCGAAGTAGAGCAGGCCGGCGAGGATCTTGGGGAAGCTCAGGGGCCAGGGGCCGTAGGGGCTGCCGTCGGCCTGTTCGCC
>CAZHIK010001656.1:0-1573 GCA_964532635.1 uncultured Enterobacterales bacterium | reverse complement strand
CGGGGTTCAACCCCGCCCGCCGATCCTGGGCCTCGGGCGGGGATGAACCCCGCCCCTACATCGGTTGGTCGTGGGTTCCGGGCGCGTACTGGCGCTCAGCGCTTCCCCGGCCAGGGGCGGTCGCTGCGGCACACCGAGCGCAGGTCGGAGTCGCTGATGAATCCGCAGTCCTTGCGGCAGAAGCTGCGCATGTCGCTGTCGCTGATGAAGCCGCAGTCACCGCGGCACATCGAGCGCAGGTCGGAGTCGCTGATGAACCCGCAGTCCTTGCGGCAGTAGGAGCGTAGATCCCCGTCGGAGATGAAGCCGCAGTCACCGCGGCACATCGAGCGCAGGTCCGAGTTGCTGATGAAGCCGCAGTCGCCGCGGCAGTAGGAGCGCAGGTCGCTGTCCTGGACGAAGCCGCAGTCGTCGCCCTGCATGGCCGCGGCGTCCCAGCTGGGTGTGCTGGCGCTGCCTGTAGGCGTGGCCTGGGCGGAGAGCAGGGGAAGCAGGAAGAGGCAGGCGAGCAGGACGGGGAGGCGGGGCATGGGCTCTCGGGGGTCAGGGGCGGGGCCCCTGACGTTCGGGTGGTGGTTTTCTTCGAGGGAATCGTGCTGCCGCCCCACTGACTCGATCTCCGGTTAACCGTAGGGTTCCCTCGCCTTGCACCCGGAGCGGTCCTGTGAAGCTCGACATCGTCATCCCCGCGCTGAACGAGGAGGCGGCCATCGAGGCCATCATCAGGCGCAGCCTGGATGCCCGCGCGGCCATCATCGAACAGACCCCACTGGACGAGGTCACGGTCACGGTGGTCTCCGACGGCTCGAGCGA
Source organism: uncultured Enterobacterales bacterium (assembly GCA_964532635.1). Taxonomy (GTDB): domain Bacteria; phylum Myxococcota_A; class UBA796; order UBA796; family JAFGLY01; genus CALDOK01. The sequence goes on along the minus strand of CAZHIK010001656.1, from coordinate 760 downwards.
CGGCACCGAGCGCATCGCTCGATCCTTCGAGCCCGAGGTCAAGGTCATCGCCTACCCGGTCAACAAGGGCTACGGCGCGGCCATCAAGACCGGCTTCGCCCACAACGACGGCGAGCTGGTCAGCTTCCTGGACGCCGACGGCACCTGCGATCCCCTCTTCTTCGCCACCCTGGTCAACCGCCTGGTCGACGAGGACGCCGCGGTCAGCCTGGGCTCCCGCCTCACCCCACAGACCAAGATGCCCCCCATCCGCAAGCTGGGGAATCGCATCTGGCGCACGCTGATCAACTGGATGGCCCGCACCGACATCTCCGACGCCGCCAGCGGCATGCGGGTGATGCGTCGCGACGCCCTGCCCCTGCTCGAGCCGCTGCCCGCCGGCCTGCACTACACCCCCACCATGTCCTGCCGCGCGGCCATGGACGCCCGCATCCGCATGGTGGAGACCCCCATGTCCTACGAGGAGCGGGTGGGTCCCAGCAAGCTGTCCGTGGTCAAGGACGGCCTGCGCTTTCTGCGCACCATCCTCGAGGTGGGGCTGACCTACCAGCCCTTCCGGCTCATCTCGGTGCCGGGCTTCCTGCTGATGCTCATTGCGGTGTTGGTGCAGCTCCCCGTGCTGGGCTTCTACGCCACCTGGCACCAGATCGAAGAAGGTGACATCTACCGCTTGCTCACCTCGGTGGTGCTCATGGTCGGCGGGGCCCAGTTCTTCCTGATGGGCATCCTGGCCGAGCGCGCGGTGGAGATCGTCTTCCAG
>CAZHIK010001655.1:0-1575 GCA_964532635.1 uncultured Enterobacterales bacterium | reverse complement strand
CATGGCCAGGATGCCACCGGTGATGATGAGGGAGGAGCCGTTGCCGATACCGCGCTCGGTGATCTGCTCGCCCAGCCACATGACGAAGCAGGAGCCCGCGGTCATGGTCAGCGCAGTCATGAGCCGGAAGCTCCAGCCCGCGTTGATCACGATGTCGATGCCACCCGAAGTCTTCATCTGCTCGAGGGTGAGCGAGATGGCGAAGCTCTGCACAACGCAGATGCCGATGGTCATCAAGCGGGTGTACTGGATGACCTTGTTCTTGCCCGTCTGGCCTTCCTTGTTGATGCGCTCGAGCTGAGGCACCACCACCACCGCCAGCTGCATGATGATGCTGGCGGAGATGTAGGGCATGATGCCCAGGACGAAGACCGAGAACTGCTCCAAGGCACCGCCCGTGAACATGTCGTACATGCCGAAGAGCGTGCCCTGGTTGGAGGCGAAGAACTCGCCCAGCGCGATGCGGTCGACGCCGGGAGCCGGGATGAAGATACCCAGGCGCCAGACGCCCAGCAGCGCCAGCGTGAAGAGGATGCGATTCCGGAGATCCGGAATGCGCATGATGTTCGCGAACAGCTGGGTCACGGCGCTACCCCCTTGTCCAGGGTTGGCCGGGCGAGACGGCTAGTGGCTAGACGGCCAGGATACTGCCGCCAGCACCCTCGATCTTGGCTTGCGCCGCAGCAGTGAACTTGGCGGCCTCGACCGTGAGGGCGACCGTCAGCTCACCACCGCCCAGAACCTTCAGCCCATCACGACCGATGCGGGAGATGATCCCCTGCTCCTTGAGCAGCGCGGCGTCGACCTTGGTGCCGGCCTCGAAGCGACCTTCGAGCTTGCCGACGTTGATGGCGGTGAAGTCCTTGGCGAACGGGTTGTGGAAGCCGCGCTTGGGCAGGCGCCGCGCCAGGGGCATCTGGCCACCCTCGAAGCCGGGGCGGACACCGCCTCCGGAGCGAGCGTTCTGGCCCTTCTGACCCTTGCCGCAGGTCTTGCCCCAGCCGGAGCCCTTGCCGCGACCGATGCGCTTGCGGTTCTTGGTAGAGCCCTGGTTGGGCTTCAGGTGGGTGAGCTCATCAGCCATTGTCCACCTCCTCGACCTCCACCATGTGGATGACCTTCTTGATCATGCCGCGGATGGCGGGGGTGTTCTCGAGCACACGTGACTGGTTGGGACGGCGCAGGCCCAGGCCATCGAGGTTGGCCCGATGCACAGGCTTGCTCCCGATGGGGCTGCGCTTCAAGGTGACCTTGAGCTTCTTCATGGTGAGCTCCCTATGCTTCGGGCGCACTGGACTTGCGCTGGACCCAGCCGCGGAACTCGTAGTTTTCGAGCACGCGCTGGACGTCCTGCCCGGTGCGGATGGCGTACTGCTCCGGCGACTCGAGCTCGCCCAGAGCGACCATCACGGCCTTGCACACGTTGTGGGGATTGGGCGAGCCGAGGCTCTTGGTGAGCACATCGTGCACACCGGCACAGTCCATGATGGCGCGCACGGCGGCGCCGGCGATGACGCCCGTACCCGGGCTGGCCGGGCGGAGCAGGACCTTACCGGCCCCGAAGCGCCCCTGAAC
>CAZHIK010001654.1:0-1578 GCA_964532635.1 uncultured Enterobacterales bacterium | reverse complement strand
CCCCTCGATGTAGCCCAACTGCACATTGAACTCGTTCTCGGGCTCGTGGTCGGTCCAGGTGTCGATGGTGATGGTGCCACTGGAGGAGACATAGGTGGCGCCTCCGTCCTGGTACTGCAGCCAGTGGCAGTCGTCCTCGCAGGCTTCCTCGAAGGCCAGATCCCAGCTGCCGGTCTCACCCGCGCTGTAGCCGTACACGCTGCCCTGCAGCAGATCCGAGGGCCAGAGCAGCAGCCAGGCGGGGTCGGTGGTGAACAGGTGGGCGCCTTCGACCGTGCCCTCGTAGAGCGCGCCGTCGATGGTGGCGGTGATGAACAGGTCCTCCTCGGTGGTGTCGAAGCAGGCGGGGAGGAGCAGGACAGCGAGGGTAATCAAGGCCTTCACAGGGGACTCCGAAGCGGGGGTGGGAGCGTGCCGGGCGCTCGACGGAGAAATGTCAGGTCTATTCGCGTGTGCGGAAACTTTGCACCCTCGTGTTGACAAGGTCGCGTGACTCACCATAGAGTTACTACACTGAAGCGCCCCGCTCTCCGTGGGGCCACTGGAGCCTATCGTGCACGAGATCATCATTGCCAAGTTCATGGAGCTGGGCCTGACCCGCAACGAGGCGCTGGCCTACGTCACCCTCCTCGAAGACCACGAGACCGACGGCCTGACCGGATACGAGGTCGCGGCCCGCTCGGGCATCCCCCGCTCGGCCGTCTACACGGTGCTGCGCAAGCTGCAGGAAGCCGGGGCCACCTTCTGCCTCGGCACCGAGCCCGCCCGCTACGCCGCCACCGATCCCGCCACCTTCATCGACAACATGCGGCGGGGCATGGTCTCCAAGCTCGACAGCCTGAGCGACAGCCTCGCGAAGCTGCCCAAGCGCGATCGGCCCGAGCCGGTGTGGATCCTCCACCGCTACGAAGACGTGATGGCCCGGATCGAGACCATGATCCGTTCGGCCGAGCACTCGGTCTACCTCTCCATCTGGCCCCGCGAGCTCGAGCGCGTGCTCGGCGCCATCGACGCGGTGTCCGACCGCGACCTGCACCGGGTGATCTACTCTCCCGCCTCCGGCATCGACTGTCCCAGGGGCTTTTCCTGCTGGATCGACACCGTCGAAGGTGACGAAGCCAAGGCGGCCTGGTCCCACAAGGCCCTGGTGGTGGTGGACCACCGTGAAGCGCTGATCGGCGGCACCGAACCCTACGCCGACAACCAGGCGGTCTGGACCACCAACCCGTCCCTGGTCGACACGGCCACCAACGGCATCATCATGGACATCACCCTGCTGTCCCGCACCACCGGGCGGCCCTGCGTGGACGATGTCTCCCCGATGATGCGCCCCCACCTCGACCCCACCCCGGACGCATAGTCCAGGAGCATCCCATGTCCCGCGTGTCCGACATCTGGCTACCCGTACCCATGGTCTTCCGCACTGGCGTCATCCTGTCCGTCACAGCCGGGCTCGTAGGCTGCATGGAGTACGAGGTGGGCGTCCAGAAGGAACTGCCACAGCACTACATCGAGGACACCGCACCTCCAGTGGAGCCGCCTCCAGAGGACACCGGCATCCGCATGATAGACGGCTCC
>CAZHIK010001653.1:0-1578 GCA_964532635.1 uncultured Enterobacterales bacterium | reverse complement strand
CACATGGCCTCGCCGATGGTCATGATGAAGATGTAGGGGAAGATGGTCCACCAGTGGGGCCCCAGCACCAGCAGGAAGGCCGGGGCGGCCATGATGAAGGTGCCGATGATCATCATCTTGTAGGTGTCGGACTTGCGGGTGAGCGCCGCGATGATGGGCACCGCGATGAAGGTCAGGATGGGGTTGAGGTTGGCGGTGAGCTCGAAGTAGTCGCCGATCCAGCCGGTGAAGGCGCGATCGATGTACTGGGGCAGCACCAGCCAGTTGTAGGTGAACAGGGTCTGGACCGGGATGAGGGCGAAGATGAAGAAGAAGAACTTGAGGTCGCCCAAGGGGTGGCGGGCGATGAAGTTGACGATGGGCCGGGAATAGGGCTGCGCCACCCAGGGGATGGCCAGCAGGGCGAAGGTGATCCCAAAGGCCCAGATCGGGGGCAGACGCCACCAGGAGGCCGCGATGACAGCGACCATTACCAACCAGGCGTGCCAGGGCAGCTTCTGATCCTCTGTGGCGAAGGCGGCGGCGGCGGCAGCGGCGGCCTTGTCCTGGGCCTTCTCTTCCTCGGACTTGTTGGCTTCTTCTTCGGCCTTGATCTTCGCGGTCTCGGCCTTGGCGGTCGCGATGGCCTTTTCGACCGTCTTGCGGGACAGGATCACGAAGGTGGCCACCAGGGCCACGGCGGTGATGCCGGTGTAGAACCAGAAGGTGCCGGTGATGCCGAGACCTGCGTAGTCCTCGTCGCGCAGCAGGAAGGCGAAGCTGGGCAGGTAGCCACCCAGGTTCATCAGGGCGTACAGCATCGCGAAGCCCATGGCCGCGGTCTTGGGCGTGGTGAACTGGCGCACCGCCGCGTAGGCCGAGGGCTGGTAGAGGCCGTAGCCGATGACGACCAGGAAGATGCCGCCCATGGTGGTGAGGTGCAGCGGCGACCACAGCCCCGAGGCCTCCATGCCGAACAGCGTGGGCGCGGCGGAGATCACGAAGCGACCGGCCAGCAGCAGGATGAAGGCACCGATCAGCGCCTTGCGCACGCCGTACTTGTCGCAGACCCAGCCCAGGGCCACCATGGACAGGGTGATGCCGGCGGTGAGCACCGCGACCATCGAGTGGGACCACTCGTCGGCACTCTCGACGCCCTGGAAGATGAAGTCCGAGAAGTGCATGGCCAGGTAGCCGAGCATCCCGAAGTACACCAAGCCCTCGAGCACGTAGCTCAGATTGACGCCCCACAGGGCGCGCGGGGCATTCCACACGTCGATGAAGGGCTGGACCAGCTCCTTGAAGAGCGTGGTGAGGAGATCCTGCTCTTCTTGCTTCTGCTTCAGTTCGGCCATGTTCCACCGCGGAAAAGAGGGGTTCGTTCGCCCGCTCTTTCACGCGATGCAAGCCCGGTGTCAACCGGCCTGGCGCAGTGATCGGCGCCTATCGACGACGGGCGCGCTTGCGACGGATCCGCAAGCCTCGGATGAAGGAGTAGCTGGGGGTGGCAGCCAGGATCTCGCGCACGGCATCGTCGCCCACCATGCCGGCGGCCAAAGCGCACTCCCGCAGCTGGCAGGTGTTGGACACGGTGGTGTT
>CAZHIK010001652.1:0-1585 GCA_964532635.1 uncultured Enterobacterales bacterium | reverse complement strand
GATGGGCTCGAAGTCCTGCTCGAGATGGTCGAGGGCCGCGCTGACCTCCGGCTCCGTCCAGGGGCGGCCGAGCAGGCGCCGCTCGGTGCGCTGGGCACGCACCGGGGTGGCGGCCACACCGCCGTAGGCCAGTCGGATGGCGGACACGACGCCTTGCTCGTCGAGCTGGACCATCATCCCGGCCGAGACCGCGGCGATGTCCAGCTCCCGACGCTTGGACACCTTGTAGGAGGCCAGGAGGGCTCCAGGGGCGGGTCGGGGGACCTCCACCCGGAGCAGGATCTCGTCGTCGGCCAGAGCCGTCTGGCGGTAGGCGGGAAAGAACTCGCGCAGGGGCACCCGCCGCTCGCCCTTGGGGCCCACGGCCACGGCGATGGCGTCCATGGCCAGCAGCAGCGGCGCCAGATCCCCGACGGGGGAGGCGTTGCACAGGTTGCCGCCGACGGTGCCGCGGTTGCGGATCTGGCGGGCGCCGAACCAACGCAGGAGCTTGTGGAGCGCCGCGAGCTCTCCAGCCATCAGCTCACCAAGTCGGGTGAGGCTGAGGCCGGCCCCCCAGCACCAGTGCTCGGGCTCGCGGCGGAAGGCGCGGAGCTCATCCAGCGCCTCGAGGCCGATGACCACGGGGAAGTGGCGGTGGCGCTGGGTGACCTCGAGGGCCAGGTCGGTGCCCCCGGCCACCAGCACGGCGTCGGGGTGCTCGGCCCGCTTCTCGAAGAGCTCTCCCAGGCTGCCGGGCTGCAGGTAGCGCTGTCCGTCCACCTGGAGGTCCAGGCGGGCCGCGACCTCCAGGGCCTGGAGCTGGGCGGGGGCGAGGCCGTCCTGGGGGCGGCTTCCGGCGACCTGTGCGATGGCCTGCCGGATGGGGCCGTAGCCGGTGCAGCGGCACAGGTTGCCCGCCATCTGCTCGTCCAGGGCGGCGGCGTCCTCGGTGTCGAGATCGTCGCGGTGGCAGGCCTCGAACAGGGACATCACCACGCCTGGGGTGCAGAACCCGCACTGGGAGGCGCGCAGGTCCACCACGGCCTGCTGGGCTGGGTGGAGCTCACCGCTGGCCGCGGCCAGGCCCTCGACGGTGAGCACGTGGCGGCCGTGGAGCATCGGCAGGAAGATCAGGCAGGAGTCCACCGCTCGCCAGGTGGGTGGGGAGTCGGCGCGCGGCTCGAGGATGGCAACGGTGCACGCACCGCAGTCGCCCTCGGCGCAGCCCTCCTTGGTGCCCATCAGGCCGGCGTGTTCGCGCAGCCAGCGCAGCAGCGTGGTGGTGCCCGGGAGGCCTTGTACGCGGACGGGGTGGCCGTTCAGGGTGAAGGAAATACTGCTCATGGTTTAGTCTCTCGAGGCTCGTACCGACCCCCACCATATCGCCGCCAAGGCTCGTAGGCGTCCGCACCCTTGTGTCACGATGGCGGACCCGGTATGTGGGCCCAGTTCGACAACGTTGGCACAATCACCTGGAAGGCGACCATGCAAAGTACAGTTTCGGCGAATCAGAGGCTCCTGCTCACCCGCGCGACGGTGATCAACTTCGATCCTCCCGCGGTGGAGCAGGCCGATGTGCGGGTCGACCCGCTCGACGATCTCG
>CAZHIK010001651.1:0-1596 GCA_964532635.1 uncultured Enterobacterales bacterium | reverse complement strand
ACGGCCCCCGGACCCCGTGAGCCTGCGAATGCATCCTTCCACGTCCATCCTCAGCGACAGGCGCTCCGACTCTCAGGGGCGCTGCCGGGAAGGAGTACGACATGGGAGAGCTCAAGGACAGGATGGAGCTGGCGCTGCTGCTGCGCGGCCTGAGCCAGAACACGGTGGAGATCTATCTCCGCAACGCCAGGTTCTTCGCGGAGTTCCACATGCGTTCGCCAAGGGAGATGGGCGAGCCGGAGGTACGCGCCTGGCTGACCCATCTGGTCAAGGAGGAGAAGGTCAACAACGATGTCCTGCGGACGCGAGTAGCCGGAGTGAAGTTCCTCTACAAGGAGGTCCTCCAGCGACCCGAAGTGGTGGACTGGATTCCTTGGCCGAAGAAGACCAAGCGGCTGCCGAACGTCCTGGCCCGCTCGGAGATCCAGGCGCTGTTCGACGCCGCTGTCTCGCCGCGGATGCGGGTGATCATCATGGCTGGCTACGGCGCTGGGCTGCGTATGTCCGAGGCGATCAGGCTGAGGTTCGAGGACATCGAGGCCGAGCGCGGTGTCCTTCGCATCCGCAAGACAAAAGGGCGCAAGGATCGACTGGCCGTGCTCTCCGACAGCCTGCTCGAGGAGCTGAGGGCGTTCTGGAGACTCACCCGGCCCGCTGGCCCCTACCTGTTCCCTGGTCGTGCTCCGGGTCGGCACATCACGAAGCAAGCCGTGCACGTGCAGTTCAAGAAGACCACCGCTCGCTCCACCGTGAGGCGGCGCGTGCGCTTCCACGACCTGCGCCACAGCTTCGCCACTCATCAGCTCGAGGACGGCGTGGATCTCCGCACCATCCAGGAGATGATGGGGCACAACTGGTTCTCGTCCACGCTCATCTACCTGCACGTCAACACGGCCCAGATGTGTCGGGCGGGCAGCCCCCTCGACCGGCTCACGCGGCGGTAGCGGGTGGCGCAGGCCTGCGCCGGAGCCGCCAACGTGGCGGCCTCGGGGCCACCCAGGCCGTCAGGGCGGCCCCCGTTGAAGGTAGCGGAGATCTTCCGCCGCCACGGCTACGCCTACATCGAGGCTCGCCAACCTGTGTCGTCCCAGGTCCGTGTCATGCGCGCCGTGGCCGCCTGCCGCACCGCCGTCATGGGGGGCCACCTCGACAAGTGCGACCACTGCGGGCACGAGCGCCCGGCCTACAACTCCTGCCGCAACCGTCACTGCCCGAGCTGCCAGACGGCTGCCCGGGACGACTGGCTGGAGGGCAGGCTGGAGCGGGTGCTGCCCACCCATCACTTCCACGTCGTCTTCACCCTGCCGCAGGAGCTGCGGCCCATCGCCCTCCGCAACCAGGTCGAGGTCTACGGCATCATGGTGAAGGCTGCAGCCGAGACGCTGGCCACACTCGGTCGCGATCTGGCCGCCCAGCGGGCGCAGCTCGAGGACAGGATCGCCGATCTGGACGCCACCATCCGCCGCACCGCCGCCCAGGTGATCAACGGACTCATCGACGAGGACGACGCCAAGGTCCTCAACGCGCCCCTGCTGGCCCAACGGGAGCAGGCCCGGCTGGAGCTGGCGGCGCTGCCCAGCGAGCGCGTGCTGCCCA
>CAZHIK010001650.1:0-1597 GCA_964532635.1 uncultured Enterobacterales bacterium | reverse complement strand
CCCCCCTCGGGACCACACTCCTCCATATTGCCCCCCCCCGGTCCAATACCGGCAACAGCCAAGATGTGAGGAATCTGTCAACCACCGGCTCATACCGGCACGTTCCGCCCGGACCACCCCGGCGCCGTCCTCGCGAGCGCACCAGGCGCACTCGCTGCCGCCCCCGCGGACACCGTTCGAGGAGCAGACCGGGGGCCCGCAGAGGCTAGAATCCTTCTTCGATCTCCTCGAGGTCCTCGTCGAAGGCCTGGGGACCGCGGTCGCGCTTGGAGCGGCCCCCAAAACGAGCCTGGATGCCCAGCTGCAGGCTGGCGGCTACAGGCACCGGCACACCGGGCTCGCGCTTGTCCTGCATGCCGTACTCCGCACCCTCGATGCGCTGATCGTCGAAGACGGCGGCGTCCTGGCCCGCGAGCAGCAGGTGGACTGGGACCTGTACGAAGGCATCCAGCCCGGGCACCAGCCGCAGCTCGGCGCCAGCCAGCAGGCGCAGCGAGGTGACCATGGGGGCGGTGAAGGCGGGCGTGACCTCCATGGGGAGCTCGTCCTCGGCGAGGCTGTGCCCGAACCACCAGGCCGCACCCGCGCCCACCACCGGCCGCAGCGGGCTGACGGGCATGGGAACCCATCGCGCACCAGCCCAGAGCTGGGGCGTGCCCTGGGGGTCCTCGGTGACCTGGCGCTCGGCCTCGGTGCCGTCGGGGTTGTAGACCATGCGAACGTCCACACCGTAGCGGCCACCCTCGCGGCTGGCGCCGGCTTCGATCTCCAGGGTGGGCAGCACACCGTAGCCCACGGACAATCCTGCGTGGCTCGAGATCCCGGTGGCCAGCTCGTGGGTGACGTAGATCTCCTCGAGGGTGAGCTGCTCGCCGTAGTAGGACACCCGGCCGTAGTACAGCGCGTGGGTGGGCCCCAGACCGACGCCACCGTGGGCACGCAGCAGCAGCTGGCCCCGGCGTCCGTCGAAGCGCTTCGACCAGCTGGTGAAGTCCCAGCCGGAGTTCCACCACGCCAGGTACTGGCGGGGGGTGAGGTTCAGGTTCTCCCAGGTGGAGGGGTCGTGCTGGGTCGTGAGCTGGTCCATGGACAGGGGAGGCCGGTCCTCGCGGCGCGGAGCCGAGGTGGAGGTGGCCTCGCCCTGGCCCTCGACCTCCCCCAGCTCCTGGCTGAGATCCTGGAGATCGTCGGCCGCAGCGTCGGTGTCGACCCCGGGTTCGTCCTGGGGAACCACCTGGGTGCGGATGTCGACCTCGCCCCCGACGTAGCCAGCCGCAGCGTCCTGCATCATGAGCAGCACGGCGTCAGCGAAGCTGTCTTCGGTGGACTCGGTGTGGATCAGCACCACCTCGAGCACTTCGTTGTAGAACTTCACATCGAGGATCTGCAGGGTGACCTCGCGCTCCACCTCTGGCTCGACTTCCTCGACCACAAGCTCGGGCTGCGCGGGCTGGGCGGGCTCCCCGAGCTCCTCGCCCAGGTCGAACCGGGCCCCGGAGTCGATCACCACCTCGTCATCCGGAGGAGGCTCGAGCGGCTCGGTGGGTGCAGCGGTCTCGATCTCGAACTCCGGCTCAGTGGGCTCGGGCTCGACGGT
>CAZHIK010001649.1:0-1598 GCA_964532635.1 uncultured Enterobacterales bacterium | reverse complement strand
AGGCCCAGGAACCGCGAAGGGGCAGATCAGCACGGTCCGAGGCTGCTGGGCGGGTCCAGCGATCCTCATCCGCGCGTCCGAGATAGCGTCCCAGAGGTTCTGCAAATCCGGCCGAGGGGATGGGCCCCCGGACGTGGCATTTCTTCAATCACCACAAAGAAGGAGTGCCAGATGTCCAGGAAGCCCAACCTCAAGATCGTCGACCTCGCCAAGGGGGACAAGGACCTGCTGCTGGAGATGGTGAAGACCGCCTGCCAGGAGTTCATCGAGTCCGAGTTCGAGGAGTTCATCGGCGCCGGCCGATACGAGCGGAGCGACAAGCGCACCGGCTACCGCTCAGGTCACTACTCGCGCTCGCTGGTGACCCGTGTCGGGAAGATCGACCTCCGGGTGCCCCAGGACCGCGCGGGCCGGTTCAGCACGGAACTGTTCGACCGCTACGAGCGCAGCGAGAAGGCCCTCGTGCTGGCGATGATGGAGATGTACGTCAAGGGCGTCTCTACACGGAAGGTCAAGGCGATCACCGAGCAGCTGTGCGGTCACCAGTTCTCGGCCAGCACCATCAGCCGGCTGAACCGGCGACTGGATGGTCAGCTCAAGCAGTTCGCGGAGCGGAAGCTGGAGGAGGCCTACCCGTACCTCATCCTCGACGCCCGGTACGAGCGGGTCCGAGACCAGGGTGTCGTGCGGAAGCGCGCCGTCCTGGTGGCCATCGGCATCAACACCGAAGGACGACGCTGCGTCCTGGGGGTGGAGCTGGCCAACCGGGAGAGCCCGACTTCCTGGCGAGACTTCCTCATTGGTCTCAAGAAGCGAGGCCTCTCGGGCGTCGAGTTCGTAGTCAGCGACGCCCATGAGGGCCTGGTGAGTGCCATTACCCAGACGCTCCCCGAGGCCGTCTGGCAGCGCTGCTACGTGCACTTCCTGCGCAACGCGGTCGACCATCTCCCGCGCCGGAAGGACGACGACTGCATCACGGAGCTGCGCTGGATCTACGACCGCCGGAGCCTCAAGGAGGCGCGCGCCGACCTGGCAGCCTGGCTGCTGAAGTGGCAGCTGAAGTACTCGAAGCTGTGCAACTGGGCGGAGCAGGCCATCGAGGAGACGTTCTCCTTCTTCCGGCTGCCGCACGAGCACCGGAAGCACATGCGCTCGACGAACCTGCTCGAGCGGGTCAACGAGGAGATCAAGCGGCGCACGCACATCGTGCGGAGCTTCCCGAACGAGGCGGCCTGCCTCCGTCTCGTCCGGGCGCTGACGGTGGAGATCCACGAGGACTGGCAGGTCTCGAGTCGCTACCTGAACATGCGGCTGCTGGAGGAGCAGAAGAAGGAACAGCGCCGCAGCAGCCCCGGCGACGAGGTGGCGTAGGCCCGTGGACAGTGACGGGCTGATGGACAGCCGGTGGACGGGCTGCCGCTTCGCGGCCGCGCCCGACCACCGCCTGCCCACAGCCCATGGACGGCTCAGCGCCGAGCGCTGACCCGCCCACACTGTCGACAGGCCCGACTACGGCGAAGAAGAGATTCAGCAAGGAGGACCGAGCGAAGAACTGCCCGAACCGAATCTGCAGAACTTGCGCGACACGACTGGGTCAA
>CAZHIK010001648.1:0-1609 GCA_964532635.1 uncultured Enterobacterales bacterium | reverse complement strand
CGCAGGGCGTCGGGATCGGGGGGAGCTCGGGAGTGGTGCTGTTGCGAGGGCGGGGCGGGATGGAGGGGCAGGACTGGGGCGTTTCGGCATACCAGGGGGGGGTTGGAGTGTCCTCCAGCGTCGAGATGGAGGACTGTGAGCTCGCGGGCAATGTTCAGGCGGGGGTTGTGGTCGGGGACCAGACCACATCGGTCGAGCTGCGGAACACCAAGATCCGGGGCACGATGCCCAACGCTCAAGGGAGGGGTGGTTACGGTCTCTATGTCCAGCTCGGCGCGGCGCTCACGGTGGAGGGCTGCGAGTTGGCTGGAAACTCGTCGGTGGGCGTCGCGGCCCTGGACTCGGGCACGACGGTGGCGCTTGTGGACACCAGGGTCCATGACACCCTGCCGGAGGGGAACGGAGACCATGGAGAAGGCATCCTGGTGCTGGACGGCGCGGTGCTCACGGCGGACGGCTGCGAGCTGGCTGGAAACACGTTGGTTGGCGTTGCGGCCTCCGGCTCGGGAACGACGGTTGAGCTGAGGGACGCGAGAGTCCAGGACACCCAGCCGGATGGAAACGGGATGTTTGGGGTCGGCATTCGGGTCTCGGACAGTGCGGTGCTCATGGCGGAGGGCTGCGATCTCGTTGGCAATGCGGACATGGGCGTTGCGGCCTACGACTCGGGCACGACCGTGGCGTTGGTGGACACGAGGGTCCAGGACACCTTGCCGGACGTGGACGGGACCTATGGAGTGGGCATCCTGGTTCAGGACGGCGCGGAGTTCACGGCAGAGGACTGCGAGGTGGCAGGAAACACGTCGGCGGGCATCCTGGCCTTCGATGTGGGCACGACGGTGGCGTTGGTGGACACGAGGGTCCAGGACACCCAGTCCGATGGGAACGGTGAGTACGGTGCCGGCATCGAGGTCTCGGGCGGCGTGGCGCTCACGGTAGGGGGCTGCGATCTGGTCGGCAATTCGGATTGTGGTGTGGTGGCCAGCGAACCGGGTACGACAGTGGTGTTGGTGGACACGAGGGTCCAGGACACACTGGCCAGTGAATCCAGGATGGGTGGAGAGGGCATCCTGGTTCACAGCGGTGCCGTGCTCACAGCGGAGGGCTGCGAGGTGGCTGAGAACACCACGGCTGGCGTCGCGGCCTACGGCTCGGGCACGACTGTGGCGTTGGTGGACACGACGGTCCAGGACACCCTGCCCAATGGAGCCAGTGAACGTGGGGAAGGCATCCTGGCTCAGGACGGCGTGTTGCTCTCGGCCAGAGGCTGCGAGGTGGCTGGAAACACTTCTGCGGGCGTATTGGCCTTCGATTCGGGTACGACGGTGGCTTTGGTGGGCACGAGGATCCGGGACACCCTGCCGGATGGGAACGGTAGCCATGGAGAAGGCGTCGTTGTCCAGGGCGGCGCGTTGCTCGCGGCGGAGGGCTGCGAGGTGGCCGGAAACACCACGGCGGGCGTTGCGGCCTTCGAATCGGGCACCCGGATTGCGATTCGTGACTCCTCCATCGTGGGGACTCTCGAGCGACTCGCAGAGAAGGGTGCTGCTGCGACTGCGCTCGTCGCTCAGGATGGAGCAACGGTCACCGCCTCCGGGCTCCTGGCCGA
>CAZHIK010001647.1:0-1610 GCA_964532635.1 uncultured Enterobacterales bacterium | reverse complement strand
TGGTCGTCCTCTGCCTACAACGTGATGATCCCCCTGGCGTTGTCAACGCTGTCACTCTGGGCACTGCTGCGGGCGGGCCAGGGCGGGGGCCTGGGCTGGACCCTCGTCGCCACCGCGGCTGGAGTGCTGGCGGTGGCCACCCGCCTCGAGAGCGCGGCCATGGCCGTGCCCGCGCTGCTGATCCTGGCGCGCTGGCGCCCCAAGCCTCTGCTGCACCACCTGCCGGTGCTGCTGGCGGGTGTCGCGCTGAGCGCTGCGGCGGTGGTGCCCTTGGTCTACCCGGGAGGGATGCCAGGGGAGGGGGAGCGCAGCTTCATGTGGCCCATCAACGTTGGGCTCGTCGAGTACCTGTCGCCCTGGGCCGGGCTGTGGATGCTTCCGGTGCTGGCCATGATCCTGCTGCCGGCCCCCGGGCCCTCGAACCGCCTGCGCGTGTCCGGGGTGGACCGTTGGGCTGTGCTGGTGCTGCTGGCCTGGGCCGTTGCGGTCCACGGCGCCATGTCCAGCTTCGACGACTACGGCTACCGCCACGCGCTCCCTGCTTGTGTGGCGCTGGCGGTGATCACCGGGGGCGTGGTGGGCTCACTGCGCCGGTGGCCGGCCGTGGTCTTCGCTGCGGCTCTGATCTTCGTGCAGCTGGGGGACACCGCCGAGGTGGCCCGGCTGTACTACGCCTCGGAAGAGGCCTTCGTCGAGGCTCTGCCCGCCGACCTGCCCCGGATGGAGGTCGACGAGCGCCCCGCCTGCACCCTGGTCTCCGAGGAGCACAGGGTGGTCGGGGACGATCAGCTGTCCCACTTCAACCTGTTGGATCCCGACGAGGCGGCGGCCCTGCGAGAGCGGGGTGACGGCTGCCTGCAGTGGTGCCCCGACGTGCAGGACTGGCGCCACACCAGCCGAGGCGTGCGACCCCGGGCTCTGCGCATCCTGCACCTGTACCCGGCCGTGCCCATCGCCGTGCTCGAGCACAGCGAGAGCGGCTACGCCTGCCTGTTGCTCGGGCTGGGGGAGCGGAGATCGCCGGTGGAGGCTTGGTTCGCGAGCGTGAGCTGGTAGGGGTGCTTCAGTCCGCCAGCTCGATGCGCTCGAGGGTGGCGTCGGAGCGGACGACGAGGAGCTGCCGGCCGTGCGGCGTGAAGTGGACCTCGACGCAGCTGTCGTCGCAGGGGAAGGCCTGCAGGGTGCGACCGCTGTCGGTGTCGTGGACCCGCAGGGTGTGGTTCACCGGACGGGTCCTGCCGTCGATGGTGAGGAGTTGGTAGAGCAACAGGGCGAAGCGTGAGCCGTGGGGAGGGAAGGCCATGGAGCGCCCATGCCAGGTCGGCAGGTTCAGGGACACGCTGGGCTCTGTGGCTTCCAGCTCCATGATGTACATGCCTCGGCTCCCCACCCACCAGGCGTCACGGCCGGGGACCACGCCCCGCTCATTGCCCGTGTAGACGCGCAGCACCACGTCCGGGTAGGCCCGCAGCTCGCCCGTGTTCAGGTCGAGGGTCTCGGCGTTGTAGAAGGGCGACTTCGGCCAGCCGTCGACCGCGAGCATCGTGGAGCCGTCATCGAGCAGCCGGCCACCGCGGAGCTCCAACAGGCCTGCCGTGACCTCTGGAGAG
>CAZHIK010001646.1:0-1613 GCA_964532635.1 uncultured Enterobacterales bacterium | reverse complement strand
ACATCGGGTTGGGTAGCTCACGAAGCCGGTCAGAATCCCTGTGGAAGGGCACTAGAGCCTACTCTGCCAGCTCCACCAGGGCGACCAGCCGGGGCACGGGCAGGTCGCGACGGGTGTTGTAGAGCGCAAGCAGCCAGGTGCTGTCGGCGTCGATGCCGGTGAACTCGGTTTCGCCCTCGAGGGCGGTCAGCGGGCTCGAGGTGGCGTCGGTGTCGAGGCTCCAGCTGGCGGTGGCGTGGGTGAACCAGCCGGTCAGGTCGCTGGCGTGGTCGGCCTCGGCGAAGCTGAACAGCAGCAGCCGGTCCAGATCGCCGGCATCCATCTCCTCGCCCATGGCGTCGGTGGTGAGCTCGCCCCAGTCCACCTCGACCTCGGGATTGGCGGGCAGCTGCGGCGGCTCGAGGGCGCTTAGATCGAGCTCCGCCTCGAGGACCGAGGCACCGTCGGCCATGGAGTAGACCAGTTCTTCGGTGTCGCGGCTGGGGCTTAGGAAGACGTAGGCCCGTGCGCCGTCTTCGTTTTCGCCGAACAGCCCCAGCAGCAGGGTGTAGCGGTCGGCCAGGAAGTCGCGGGAGGGGATGAACCAGTGCCCCATGGTGACGAACTCTTCGAGGTCGCAGCTACCGTCGGTGGGGGTGCAGCTGACGATGAAGCTGACGTCGCTCTGGGACAAGCTCTCGTCGGCCAGGCCCTCGAGCACCGTGGCGGGCTCGAGGGACTGGAAGGCGTAGATCTTGGCCTCGGTGATGTCGGTGAGCGGATCGATGGGTCGGCCCACCATGTCGGCCGTGAGGCCGGACCAGTCCAGCGAGCAGTTCTCGCCTTCGGCCAGCTCGGTGTTCTCGGCCAGCAGGCTGACGGACAGGGCCCCGTTGTGGGCGTCGGCGAGCTCCACGGTGCCCGCAGGCTCGGTGGTGTCGTCGGTGTCGTCGGGCTTCGAGCCGGTGTCGTCGCCAGGGCAGCCGGTCAGGAGGAGGAGCGTGAGGATGCGGAGCATGGTCTCACCGGGTTGGGGGTCTGAGAGCACGTTGATAGCGCTCGGGCGCGCTGCAGTCTACATCACGCTGCGTGGGTCCACATCCACGGTGATGCGCACTCCGCGCCGTTCGCGGCCGCTTGCCTGCAGCAGTGAGGCGCGGGCGTCGAGCCAGCGGCGGAAGGGGCCGGTCTCCCAGCCCCGCAGCAGCAGCTGGTAGCGCCAGCGCCCCACCAGCCGCGCGAGGGGGGAGGGCGCTGGGCCGAGCACGTCCACCACTCGCCCTTCGGGCCGTGAGCGCCGCAGCTCCTGTCCCAGCTCCACGGCCAGGTTCAGCGCGGCCACGCGATCGGCGCTCTCCACACGCACCAGCACCAGGCGGGCGAAGGGCGGGTAGCCCAGCACGGTGCGCAGGCGGGACTCCTGGGCCATGAAGGCTCGAGGATCGTCGAGGGTGCGGAAGACGAAGTGGTCGGGGTGGTGGGTCTGGAGCACCACTCGCCCGGGGAGGTCACCGCGCCCCGCGCGGCCGGCCAGCTGGGTGACCAGAGCCCAGGTGCGCTCGGTGGAGCGGAAGTCGGGCAGGTTGAGCACCATGTCGATGTTGACCGCGGCCGCCAGCTGCACGTCGGGGAAG
>CAZHIK010001645.1:0-1616 GCA_964532635.1 uncultured Enterobacterales bacterium | reverse complement strand
GTGAGCGTGTTGCTCGACGATGAGCCCTGGACCATCGCCGTCAGCGCCGCCGAGGGGGCCTTCACCGCGACGGTCCCCGCAGGGGCCACGGTGCAGCTGGTCGCCGACGGTCGCGGCGACGGCTACCACGCCGATCTGGCCGAAGGCGCAGCCCCCTACGGTCCCTACACCACCAGCGAGGCCCAGCAGCTCGCCCTGGACTCCATGATCGAGGGCGCCGAGCCAGTGCCCTACGCCCAGGGCCGGGGCTGGGCTCAGGGCGCCTCGCCGCTCCACTTGGGCGAGTCCGGCACCCTCACCATCTCGAGCGGCGACGGCCTGCCCTTCGAGGCCCGGGTGAGCTACGTCGAGTCCTACGACGGCGGGGACAGCGCCGTCGTCCAGGGCAGCCCCAGCGGCTACGCGGCCTTGGCCTGGGCCCGGGACGGCGAGGTCAGCCTTCCCCTCGAGCCCGGAAGCTACAGCCTGATGGTCTGGCGGGGCGTGCGCTGGGAGACCCACCAGAGCAGCTTCGAGCTGGGGGCTGGCCTCGAGACGCGCATCGACCTGAACCTCGAGGAGGCCTACCGACTCGACGACTGGCTCATCGGCGATCCCCACAGCCACGCCCACGCCTCCCCCGACGGCTCCATCACCATGGCCGAGCGGGTGGTGGTGCAGGCGGGACAGGGCATCCAGCTGCACTTCGGCACCGACCACGACCACGTGGTGGACTTCGCCCCCCTGATCGACACCCTGGGCGTGGGCGAGGTCATGGGCACGGTGGTCAGCTGCGAGATGAGCCCCATCATGCGCGGTCACCTCAACCTCTACCCCCTGCCCGTGCAGCCCGAGCTGCCCAACAACGGGGCTTGGCCCTGGTGGCGGGAGCTGGTGGAGAGCACCACCGAAGAGTTCCACGCCATCGACGAGCAGCTGGAAGATCCACTCATCCAGGCCAACCACCCCATGGACGGCCTGGCCAGCCTTGCAGGTTGGTCTCCCGGCTACATCTCCCGTGGCGACTACTGGTGCGACGAGCTCGAGGCCATCGAGGTGATGAACGGCGGCAGCCACGGCGAGGCGGTGGACTTCTGGCTCGACCTGGCGTCCAGAGGCCTGCTCACGGCTCCGGTGGGTGTCTCGGACAACCACGGCTACATCGGCAGCTCGGGCCTGAGCCTCACCTTCATCGGCGTGGACACCGACGATCCCGCCGCGGTCACCGACGACCACCTGATCGACGCCATCACCGGCCTGCGCACCATCGCCAGCCTCGGCCCCTTCCTCGATCTCTCCATCCCCCCTGGCTCGGTGGTCACCGGCGCCGAGACCCTCCACGTCGAGGTGCTCGCGCCCTCCTGGATCGTCGTGGACGAGCTGCGGCTGCTCCAGGACGGTGAAGTGGTCGCGTCGGTGGCGGGGGACATCGCCCGCTTCGATCTCGATCCCGAGCAGGACGCGTTGTTCGTGGTCGAAGCCGCCGGCAGCCAGAGCATGAGCCCGGTCTCTGGCTACACCCCGTGGGCCCTGAGCGGCCCGATCCTGTTCGATCGGGACTCCCACGGCTGGGACCCGCCCCTGGAGCCCCTGGAGATCGGCGGCTGACGATCAGCCCAGCCGCGCCTGCCCCCGCC
>CAZHIK010001644.1:0-1624 GCA_964532635.1 uncultured Enterobacterales bacterium | reverse complement strand
CCGGGGGGGTGAACAGCAGCCCACCCCGCTGAGCCTGGATCAGCTCGTGCTCCTCGAACAGCCTCACCCGGCCGTACTCACCGTCGTAGCCCCCCTCGCGGATCACCTTGCCTTCGCGCAGGCGCTCGATGGCCTGGACCAGCAGCGAGGAGCCCCGCTCGGCCAGGGCCTCGAGGGGGGTCTGCTGCAGGATGTGCAGCTCTGGCCCCAGGCGGTTGAGCAGCTCGAGGTAGGTGCGCTGTACCCGCTTGCTCTTGGGCCCCACGCTCATGATCTCGCTCAGGATGGACTCCAGGGGCACCAGGAAGCGTGCAGGCCCCGCGCTGGGGGGCCGGTAGCGGCTGTCTGGCGGGCGATCCGCCAGCACCTCCACCCGGTGTAAGACCCCCACCGTCAGCGGCTTGCCGCACACCGGGCACAGGCCGTTGAGCTCCCGGGTGCGGGGGGGCTCGAGACACACACCGCACTTGCGGTGTCCGTCCAGGTGGTACTTTCCCTCGTCGGGCCAAAACTCCACGGTGCCCCGATACCCTGCCCCCCCAGCCAGAGCCGCACGCAGGCCGTCGTAGTCCAGATCGCCCTCGAAGCAGGTGGCGTTGCGGGCCAGCTTGGAGGGGGAGTGGGCGTCGGAGCAGGAGATGAGCCTGAAGCGGTCCAGCTGGGACAGTCGGTGGTTCATGGCCGGGCTGGACGACAGGCCCGTCTCCACCGCGAAGATGTGCTCGCTCAGATCTCCGTAGCATTCGTCGATGCTGTCGAAGCCCGAGCGGGAGCCGAGCACGGCGAACCACGGGGTCCAGATGTGGGCCGGAATCAAGAACGCGCGCTCGTCGGCCTCGAGGGTGATCTCGAGCAGGTCCCGAGAGTCGAGCCCAAGGATCGGGCGACCATCGGAGTGCAGGTTGCCCACCCGCTCGAGCCTCTCGACGAAGCGCCCGGCCGCGTCCATGTCCGGCATGAAGACGCAGTGATGCACCTTGCGGGTGCGGTCGCCCTTTTTGTAGATGGTGGCGATCTCCACCTGCAACACGAAGCGTGTGTCACCGGCCAGGCTCTCGGGTAGCTGACCGTCGGCCCACGCCTGGACCTGGGTACGAGGGCGGAACAGGCCCTGCTCGGCCGGCTCGAGGTCACGCTCCAGCTCCTGGCGCCAGCGCGGATGGGTGAAGTCGCCGGTGGCCACCAGCCGCAGACCCTTGCGGCGGGCCCAGAGGACCAGGTTGGGCACGTCGCACTGCTTGGACGTGGCGCGGGAGTAGCGCGAGTGGATGTGGAGGTCTGCGTACCAGGGCATGGAGCCCTCCGAGGCATCCTGGTAGCGGATGGCCCCGGGCGCCGCCAGCCCCGATCACGACGCCGGCAACCGGCTTCCAGGATAGGGTACCGAGACCCTTCTCTTCCATCTCGAGAGGCACCCATGAAGACCATCGGCATCATCGGCGGAAGCGGGCTGGACGACCCGGATATCCTCCAGAACACTCGCGACGAGACCGTCACCACCCCCTGGGGCGACCCGAGCGCGCCACTCAAGCACGGCACCATCGCAGGCCGGCCCGTGGTGCTGCTGGGCCGCCACGGCCGTGAGCACACCATCCCCCCCACCCAGGTCAACTACCGCGCCAAC
>CAZHIK010001643.1:0-1625 GCA_964532635.1 uncultured Enterobacterales bacterium | reverse complement strand
GGGACAAGTGCTGCCCCGCGGGTTGTGCTGCCGGTGTTTTCCGCTTTAGGTTCAGGGCACCTGCCGCGAGCTCGGACCAGTGAGGCTGCTCCTCATCCGTTCCATCGTCCCCACGGCGCTGGGTGATCTCGACCGCAGAGGGCACCGGGGCGTCGTCATCTGGGTCATGGGACAGCGTGAAAGCCGAACTCAAGGGAGTGTTCTTGCGGAACACGCGGAGCATCTCTCGACCGTTCGCGTAGCGCGCAGCGGGATCGCGGCGAGTGGCTTTGTGGATGGCGAGCGCCAGCCATTCGGGCGTGTCGGGCCGGGCCTCCCTCACATCGGGGATATCCGTCTCCGTGTGTAGTCGGTAGTACGCTCGGAAACCGCCGTCCGAGGCAATGGCGGGTCGACCGGCCAGAGCCCCCCACAGGCACAGGCCCAGCGGGTAGATGTCGGTCGCTGGCGTGGGATCCTCACCCTCCCATCGCTCAGGTGGCAGGTACGCGGGAGAGCCCATCACCATGCCCGGTAGGGTGAGGCCTGCAGAGTCGGTGGCCTTGGCGATCCCGAAGTCCAGCAGCTTCACCCTGGCGACTGACCCGCCAGCCGGGCTCACTAGGATGTTCCCTGGCTTGATATCGCGATGGATGACGCCCGCGGCGTGAGCGTAGGCCAGGGCTGAGGTGAGTTGCTGGCCGATGGCCATCACGCTGGGGATAGGGAGCGGACCCTGCTGTTCGATGAAGTCGCCCAGCGCATACCCCTCAACGAACTCCATCACCAGGAACACCTGGGGACCTTCGAAGTAGATGTCGTGCAGCGCGACGATGTTGGTGTGTCGCACCTGGTCGAGGATTTGCTGTTCCTGGATAAGCCGTTCACGGACTCGAGCGTCATCCCCCAGCCCGTAGCGTAGCGCCTTGATGGCCACGACGCGGTGCGTGTGCTCGTGGTGGGCCTTGTACACCCTCCCCATGCCGCCCTCGCCGACCTGTTCGTCGATACGGTAGTTGCCCAGCACTTTGCCGATCAGGTCCATATCAGCCTCACCCAGCAGGAGGTTCGTACCTATCGCACCTGGCAGCGCTGGAACACCGAGTCGCAGTGGATGGTGATGCTCGAGCGGTCGCCCACCTGAACCATCCCTGCTTTCACCTGGCCCGCCCCGAAGTCCGCGAACACAGTGTATGAGCCCACGGGCACCATACCGGCCCGGTGGCTGGAGCCGCCGCTCTCAAGGGAAACGCTGGAGGCATCTCCGGTGACGTGGACCTCTCCCTGCTTCGTTGGAGCTGGGGGGGGCTGGGCCGTCGCCTTTGCTGATGAGGTGTTTGGGGCAGGCGGCATTGCCGCTATGGCTTTCTGGGACGTAGTTGCGGCATGGGCGCTTTTGTCGGTGCTCTCACGCTCCACAACTCCGACACCGAGAGCGGGCTGCTCGGCCTCCACAGGGAGGGCGCCTGACTGTGCCTCGATCTCGTCCAGGGCGGCGATGGCCTCTTCAGCGCTCGGCTCCGTCGACGTCGCAATGCCAGGCTGATCAGATGCCGTTCCCGCCTCTGGCTGCTGAGTTCCAGTCCACCACCAGGCTACGAGCACGGCGACGATGATTAGGGAGGCGAACACGGCAACAGTGCGGC
>CAZHIK010001642.1:0-1626 GCA_964532635.1 uncultured Enterobacterales bacterium | reverse complement strand
TAGGCCTTTCGCCCCATGTGCGCGCTGAGTGCGCACATGGGCGCAAGAATAGCCCCGATCCGCTTGGAAAGGGGCTTTTCAGGATGGATGGTGGAGGCGGCGGGAGTCGAACCCGCGTCCAAAGCCACTCAGTCTCAGCGTCTACATGCTTGTCCTCCGGTTACCGACCCTCGCCGAACCCGGAGGCCCGTCCGGCAATGGGTGGATAGCGATTTTTGTGGGGTTGTTTTTCGTCCCCTGCACACACGCTACCGGAGTGGTCGGGACTAGCCAGGTCTTGACACGCCCGGACCTGGAACCCTGGCATTGCCAGGCCGGACGGCGGCCCCTTCAGGGGCTAGTGGCACGCAGCTTACGCGGCGGCCACCGCGAAGTGCTCGTTGTTGTTGGCACTTGTGGGGGTTTCCCGGTGTTTATCGAGGTACCGAGCACCTCGGCATGCAGCCTTGACCTACCGCGACCCTGTCGAAACCGTTTCGCCCCCTCAGCTTGCGGGACCCGAGTGGCGGTGAGGGGTTGCGCCGTCCCGAGCCATCGCGCGCAATATGGTGCGGGATGCAGCCGCCGTCAACAGGGGGGGCGCGGAGTCTTCGGGGAATCGACGAAGAGGGTGTCGAAAGTTCGACGGTTTTCGACGGTTTTCGACGGCCGAAGCTGGGGCGTCGTTTGGTGAAGATGCTCGTAGAACGGGGGAAGACGTGGATGCGTGTTTCTCATCGGCCTGCTGGCACGACCTTTGCCAGGGAAATCCACAGCAGGAGGTACCCCATGATTTCACTCGGCCAGCACATTCGCATCCGTCTCGAGTCCGATCGTCTCCTTCACTGCTCCGATCGCCAGCGTCGCAGCCTGGTGCGCGCGGTTCACAAGACCGCGAAGCCCTGGTGCTACCTGTCGTTCGGCTGCGCGGGCACCCACCTGCACCTAGTGGTCCGCTGTACCCGTCGTGAGGCCGGTGAGCTGGCCCGCCGTCTCGAGATCAGCCTGCAGCTGCGGCACGGCTACGGCGGCCCCTTCCTGCGGGTGCATCGCGTCGAGCTCCAGGACCAGCGACACCTCTTCAACGCCGCGCTGTACGACATGCGCCAGCGGGAGCACCACCAACTGGCCTCGGACCCCTACCTCGAGGCCACCTCGGCCCCGGACCTGCTCGG
This sequence comes from uncultured Enterobacterales bacterium, assembly GCA_964532635.1. Lineage (GTDB taxonomy): Bacteria > Myxococcota_A > UBA796 > UBA796 > JAFGLY01 > CALDOK01. The sequence goes on along the minus strand of CAZHIK010001642.1, from coordinate 472 downwards.
TGCCCGCATCCTCGGCGTCCGGCTCATCCCCCGTGTCACCGAGCACCTTCCCGAGCTCCGGCGCGGCCACCTCCTGGGCCTGTACGGCATCGACGAACTGCGGCCAGCCGAGAGCTGGGATGAGCTCGACGAGGTCGTCGAGGCGGCACTCGCGGCCTTTGCGCTGGGTGACATGCGAGGCGGCTCGAGCGACACCCGGCGCGCCCGTCACGTGGTCGTGAACTTGGTGGGCCTGAACTCGAGCGCCCGGGAGCTGGCTGCGGTGCTGTGCTGCGATCCGCGAACGGTGGAGCGCCTGCGCCTGCGCCCGGCAGCCCCGCTGGACGAGCAGCGCTGCGTGCGCCTCCAGTTGGACCTGCGACGTCGTGTCCGACAGCGTCAGAAGCTGCAGCAGGTGGCCTGACCAGGTCCGACATAGCGCCGCAGGATGGCGCATCCGGGGCCGCAATGTCGGAGCCAAGCGCCGCGCCTC
>CAZHIK010001641.1:0-1627 GCA_964532635.1 uncultured Enterobacterales bacterium | reverse complement strand
CCCTGGCCCAGGCTGGCCCCCGGCTCGACACCCTCTGCGTGCCGTTCTCCATCCCACCCATGCTGGCCCGCTGGGACCGGGCGCTCTACGAGCTGCGCCAGACCTGGAGCTCCGACCAGGACTTCCCGGTACCTCCTGGCGAGAGTCGGCCTCCCGCCTACGAGAAGGCGCGGCCCAAGCCCGTGGAAGAATAGGGGCTCAGCTGCTGACGGGAGAGCTCTTCGGCGACTTGCTCTTTCAGAGTAGATCGGCGCAGTAGCAAAGCTCGATGACCTGGCCGCCGGGCTGCTGGTCGGCCACGAGCTCGACGGCGCGCGCCGCTGCCTGGGCCAGGTCGGTGCCGAGCACCATCCACTCGTGGCTCTCGTCTTCGATTCGCACCTTGACGAGGTAGCCTTCGAGGGCCTGGGCGTCGTCTTCGAGCTCGATCTCGGTGATCTCCAGATCGGCTTCGGACGGCACCTCGTCGGCTTAGTGGGGCAGGTCGCCGATAGTGGGCTCGACGGTGACGGGCTCGGTGGGCGCCGGCGGCTCGGCCGGGGCGGGAGCTTCGACCGGAGGGGGTGGGGCTGCTTGGACTGCCACGGGCGCGACCTTGCGGCCCCGGGGGGCGGGAGGGAGGTCGTAGCGCTTGCGATAGCGCATGACGGCCTCGCGTGAGCAGCCGGCCAGCTCTGCGATGCGCCCATCGGGTACTTCGCCCATCAGGTGCCGGAACTCGTCGAGCTTGGACTTGCGGAAGCGGCGGGGCTTGTCACCGCCCACCTCGTCGCCTCGCTTGGTGGAGGCTCCGCGGCGGTAGGCAGGGATGTCGTTGTGGGTGCGGAAGACCACGACGTACCTGCGGTCCATGCCGGCGAGCTTGGCGATCTCGCCATCGGGGCGCTTGCCCATCAGGTTACGGTAGGGCTCGAGGCGTGCGTTCGCTGCGTCCGAAAGAGGGGCGTACCTCGACTTCTTCTTCGCGCTCATGTCTCACCTGGGACCGGGCTGTGATCGTGTTCCGGTGCTGCTGTGATAACCGCGGCAAAAGCGCACAGCAAGGCAATCAGCGGCGTCGGGGGCGGTCGTCGGATCCGGGTGTGATCCCACTCCAGATTGCATCGTCGATGAACAAGCGGACCGCGTCGGCGTCCAGCTTGCCGGCCTTGGCCTCGAGCTGCAGGATGAACAGTCCGCGCTCGATGGTCATGGCGCTCCGGTAGGGTCGGTCACCCGCGGTGAGGGCGTCGAAGACATCACAGATCGCCATGAGCTTGGCTCCCATGGGGATCTCGTCGCCGCCGAGGCCCTGGGGATAGCCGCTCCCATCGATGCGCTCGTGGTGTGCGGCAGCGAGGGAGGGGATGCCCTGGAGGTTGGGGGTCCACGGGATGCGCTCGAGGAAGTGGCTCGTGTGTTCGACGTGGGCATTGATCTCGAGGCGCTCGTCGTCGGAGAGCGAGCCCTTGAACATGGACAGGCGCTCGACGTCCCGGGGCTGGACCACGGGGGTGCCGTCGTCCATCAGGACCCACTCGCTCGCGGCGCGTTCGATGAGCTTCGCCAGGGGGCCCTCCATGCGGGCACCAGGGCGGTTGAGCTGACGCAGCGCGGCCAAGGTGGCCGAGATCTCGGCCAGGTGTTC
>CAZHIK010001640.1:0-1630 GCA_964532635.1 uncultured Enterobacterales bacterium | reverse complement strand
ACTGGGACGACCACCAGGAGGTCAACGACCCCGAGGCCCACAACCTGTTCATGGTGGGCGGCGAGGGGCCCGGCAGCTCCGAGGCCTGGGTCGTCGATGCCCGCAGCGAGGGGGAGCTGCAGATCGCCAGCGGCCACACCAGCTACGAGGGCATGGACTGGGCTCGCAGCATCGCCCTGGTGGGGGATGAGGTGCTGGTGGTCAGGGACGTGGTGGAGCCCACCGACGGCGCGCTGCAGCTGACCTTGATGACCCAGGGGCCCAACGACAGCCTGGTGCTGGGGGAGCAAGACGCCCGCTGGACCGTCGAGGACATGGAGCTGCAGGTGGTTGTGATCGCCGATGATCCATTGAGCTACGGCGAGCGCAGCGAACAGCACGCCTTCAGCTATGGAGCCTACGAGCAGCACGGGGTGCTCGAGGCCAGCTTGGCGGTGGACGCCGCCACGCGCTGGGTCACGGTGGCCCGCATCACCGAGCCTGGCGCAGACGAGGGCCTGGTGGTGGACGGCGACAGCGTCTCCTGGCCCGATGGCTCGGCGAGCCTCGACGGTAGCGTCACCCTGGATGGGGAGAGCGTAGAGCTATAGCCTCGGGATCGCCCTGCCAGAGCCTGCAACGAGCCGATCTACGAGCGCGGTGCGGGTTGCTCAGCCCAGGCCCGAGACCGTGAGCATGTGCTCCAGCCGCTGGTCGACGGTGTGGTCCCTGAGCACTCGGTCTCGCCCGCGCTGGGCGATGGCGGCAGCTTCGTCGGGGTGGTCCAGGAAGTGGCGGACCTTGCGCTCGAGGTCCTGGGGCGAGCGCCAGGAGACCAGCTCGCTGCCCAGATCGAAGGCCTGGTGCAGGTGGGGGCTGTGCTCGGCCAGCACGAAGCCTCCGCAGGCCAGCACGTCGAAGACCCGCATGGTGATGATGTCCCGCTGGTAGAGCCGGTCGATGTCGAGGTTGATCCCGCTGCCCTGGTAGATGTGGTTGATCTCCTCGCTGTGACCCGCGCGACCACGGTAGCTCGCGCCGCCGCGCTCGGCGAGCTTCCAGCCTTCGTCCCCCCAGGCCTGGATGCCGAAGGAGCCGAGCCCCGCGACCGTGTTCAGGCGCTTCTCTGCCGCCGCCGTCTCCCCCAGCAGCAGGCCGGGATCGCCGTGGTCGGATGCCATGGCCTGGGCGCGGAAGCCGGGCAGGGCCGCGTCGAGGGCCTGGGATACCACGAACTGGCCCGGGTGCTGGCGCTGCAGGGCCAGGATCCTCTCCACCAGATCGCCGGGGACCTGCATCCCGGCGGAGCGGGCCCAGGCGGCCAGGGCCGCGTCGAACCGAGGCCGCAGCCGCGAGGCGGAGCTGAGCATCGAGGAGCCCACGAAGCTGACGGGAGCGCGGTAGCGTTCATCGACCGGGGTCTCGCCCGGGGCGCGGGTGCGCGGGTTGGCGGCCAGGGGCATGTACTCGACGTGCTCGAAACCCCCTGCGCCGTAGCGGGCGACGTTGTGGGGGTCGTGGGTGAACACCCACACATCCCGGGTGGATCCTGGAGCCCTGGCGCTGTTTACGGCAGGATCCACCTCCCAGCAGCTCAGGGGCAGGCCGGCTGCGGAGCAGCCTTCTTCCAGACCTCCGGTGTAGTTGATGG
>CAZHIK010001639.1:0-1630 GCA_964532635.1 uncultured Enterobacterales bacterium | reverse complement strand
CCCCACACCCTGCCCGTCGCCGCTCCCCCGCGGGTGGCCGCATCCGGGCGGCCGACCCCCGCCAGCCGGGCTGTGCGACCCGACTACGCCGTCACCCTTCCCACGCCCAGGCCCGCTCGCGCCCCCCACGCGCAGCTCCTGGTGCTTCCACCCACCGCTCGGCCCGCCCCTGCACCCCAGGGTCTGGCGCGCGTGCTGCGACGCCAGCACGCCCCGGTCGGTGGTCCAAGCCTGCAGCGAGCCATGGCTCGCAGCCCCGAGCCCGCGGCGTCCCCGTTCCTGGCTCCGCTGGCGCCGGCAGTCCTGCCCGAGCCCGCGCTCCAGAGTCCGGTGTCGTGGGCCGAGACCCGGCTGCACCAAGCCAGTCAGGCGACCGTCGGTCGTCCTCGACCCGTGGCCGCGGTGCCCGTCGCTCGTACCGCCACCGGTGCACCCCCCGCAGCCCGCCGCGCTCTGGCGCCGGTCCTCTTCCGCTCCCCCTCCTTGGCCTTCCTGCTTCCCGAGCCTGAGCCCGAGGTCGATGCCGATCGGCCGCCCGAGGCCGAGCCTTCCCGTGCGGTGCCGCGTCGCCGTCGGGCGGCCCGCCCCGAACTTCGGGAGGCCCAGCCGCCTGCCCGCAGGCCCGACATCGCGCCCAGCCCAGCCCGACCCACCCTACCCAGGATTCGCGTTGCCGAGCCCACCGCGACTCCTGTGGTGCGCCCTGCGGTGCCCGCGCCCTCCGAGCCGGAGCGCGCGCTCGTCACCTTCGGCGCTCCCCCCCCGGCCGATCCCCTGCCGGCCGCCCCTCGCGCAGCTACCGCGCGAGTGGCCCAGCGACTGCAGACGGTCCAGCGGGTGTCCACGCCCGCTGCCAGCGATCGCCCCTACCGCTCACTGCGACGCGCCAGCTCGGCCCCCACTGCCGCGGCGTCGGCTCCCCCGCTGCTGCGCGCCGTGGCGCGCATCCCCGCCGCCCCGGTGGAGCTGCAGCCGGCCGCCCGGCCTGTCGCCGAGTCGGGAGAGCCGCGGCCCAGCTCCCTCGATCGCCTGCTCACGCGGCCCCTGAGCGCGCCGGGTCTACCCGGACGTCTCCAGGCGGCCCAGGGTCCGTCCACCACCCCGGCGCTGTCACGCGGCCTCCCTGGCGCTGTGGTGCGCTCTGTGCGCCCTGCCAGTCCTTTCCGCGCTCGCTCGCCCATGCTGGCCTTCCTCGACGCCGTCGAGCAGGTACAGGAACAACCCGAGCAGGCCGCCGACCTCCCCGTGGGCACGCGCCGCAGGGTCAGGAGGCCTTCCTCAGCTGAACCCGGTGCGCCGACCGCAACCCGCGCGGCTGCTCCACTCCAGGCGGCCAGTCGAGCGCTGCTGCGCGCAGCAGCGCCACCGTCCGCGGGTGGTTCGGTCTTGCCACGGCCCATCGCGCGGGTCGCCGAGGGTGAGCTCAGGCCCCTGTCGGCCACCGCCTTCCCGGGGCGTCGACAGCTCGAGCGCGTCCAGCAAGCCGCACGACAAGCCGCACCCCAGGCGCCGTGGGTCACCCCCCGCACGATGCGTGTGCCGTGGCTGCCCATGGATCGCCTGGTCCAGCCCGTCGAGCCCGAGCCGCCTGTGGACACCCAGGCTCCGGAGCCCGGTCGGGTCGCTGCAG
>CAZHIK010001638.1:0-1636 GCA_964532635.1 uncultured Enterobacterales bacterium | reverse complement strand
ATCATGGCGATCTACCTGTTGCACTCCCTGTTCGCGGGGCGCAGGGCGCCGGCCAACCCCTGGGGCGGGGCCTCCAACGAGTGGCGCTGCAGCTCGCCGCCGCCGGAGCACAACTTCGAGCAGCCGCCCTCCGCGCGCGATCCCTACGACTTCGACGGGGTGACCTGGGACGAGGACGAGGGCGGCTACCTGTTCACCGACAGCTGAATCACCGGATTCCCTGCTCGGGAAGGATAGGTCGGGCTAACAAAAGAAGCTTGACATACGTGCCGCCATGGCCATGGGGATAGTGTGAACAGAACGCCTTCCCAGAACGCCCATCTGGCCCACCACTTCGACACCCCCCAGCAACAGTTCGCCAGCGGCAAGCTGGGGATGTGGCTGTTCCTGGTGCAGGAGGTGCTGTTCTTCTCCGGCGTGTTCGTGGCCTACGCCGTCTACCGTGCCAACCACCCCGAGGTCTTCATCCACGCCAGCCAGTACCTGGACAAGACCCTTGGGGGCATCAACACCCTGGTGCTGATCTCGTCCAGCTTCTCGATGGCGCTGGCGGTGCGCTACGCCCAGCTGGGGCGGCGCAAGCCCCTGATGTGGGCCCTGGCGATCACCATCGCCTGCGCCTTCGGCTTCATGGGGATCAAGGCCGTCGAGTACGAGGCCAAGTGGAAGCACGGGCTGCTCTGGGGCCAGCACTACGACCCCCACCACGGGGACGAACACGGAGAGGCCGGGCACGACGAGGACGCGCAGGGCGCCGAGCCCCACGACGGGGGCATCGACGGGGACGCCCGCAGCACGGCGACGACCGAGCGATCCAACATCGCCCCCTCGGCCAGCGGCCCCGCCGGGCTGGCCAGCCACGAGGCTCCGGAGACCCCGGTCTCACTGGTAGGCGAGGGCGAGCTGCACAACGTCCATGTCTTCTTCGGGATCTACTTCGCGATGACCGGCCTCCACGGCCTGCACGTGGTGATCGGCATCGGGCTGATGTTCTGGCTCCTGTTCCGCGCCCGCCGCGGGGACTTCTCGCGCCGCTACTTCATCCCGGTGGACGCGGTCGGGCTGTACTGGCACCTGGTGGACCTGATCTGGATCTTCCTCTTCCCCCTGCTCTACCTGATCGGCTGAACCATGAGCACCGCCCACGAGAACACCCACGATGAACACGGCGAGCTGGGACATATAGTGCCGATGAAGGTGCTGGTGGGCACCTTCGTCAGCCTCCTGCTGCTGACCGTGATCACCGTGGCGGTGGCCCACGTCGACCTGGGCTCGCTCAACCTGCTGGTGGCGATGGCGGTCGCGACGGTCAAGGCCTGCGTGGTGGTGCTGTTCTTCATGCACCTGCGCTACGACCGCCCCTTCCACGCCGTCCTGTTCATCGGTGCCCTGCTGTTCGTGGTGCTCTTCGTCACCTTCGTCCTGCTGGACTCCCGTCAGTACCAGCCGGATGTGATCCCGGGGCACGCGCCGGCGATGATCGATCGATGAGCGCGGACGGTGCGGTGTGCTGGCACTTCCTCGACGGGATATGGCTGGTGATGTTCCCGGCGATGGTCGCCGCCGCCTGGCTCTGAGCCTCCCCCTTTCCCGGCCCCCGGCGCTATAGTCCCGCCCATGAATCGCTTGCGTTGCC
>CAZHIK010001637.1:0-1638 GCA_964532635.1 uncultured Enterobacterales bacterium | reverse complement strand
GAGGAGTTCTTCCTTTTAAATCCGAACACCCGAACTTGCCCTACATTTCGCTGTCGTCGAGACGCAGAAATTGTCAAGCAGATCTATCGGTCCATTGGTGTCCTGTGGGAGGAAGGAACCTTGGACGGCAATCCATGGAAGGTGTCCTTCAAAGCCATGCTTCACATGGCAGGCGACTCCAGCCTGTTTCGCACCCGGGAGGAACTCGAGCATGAGAACTGGCGTCTTGATGGAAACCTCTTTGTCCGTGACGACAAGACGATGCTGCCACTCTACGAGGCGAAGATGGTGCATCAGTACGACCATCGGTTCGCCACCCTAGTCCTTGGCGATCCGGGAACAAGGCCATCACGCAAGTTCAAGGGTTGGTACGGAGCGTCCACCGAACAACCTGATGACCTGGTATTCCCACGATACTGGGTAGCCGAATCAGATGTCGAGAGCCGGCTGGATGGACTGCCAGAGTCGGCATGGCTCCTTGTGTGGCGGGACATCTGTCGCAGCACGGATCGCCGCACGGTGGTCGCAAGCATCGTTCCCCGAACAGCGATCGGCCACACCTCGCCGATATGCTTCACGCAAACGCCACCCGAGCACACAGCAGGCCTACTGTCGAACCTCGATAGTTTCGTCCTGGACTACGTTGCACGCCAGAAACTGGGCGGTACACACCTCACCTACTCCTATCTCAAGCAGCTCCCGATTCTGCCCCCTACAAAGTACGTGCAACCCACCCCTTGGCATCCGGGCACCGACCTGGCTTCTTGGTTGCGGCCACGCGTACTGGAACTGACGTACACCGCCTGGGACCTCTCGCACTTCGGCAGAGACCTTGGCTGGGAGGGTCCACCGTTTCGCTGGAACGACGAACGCCGCTTCCTACTCCGTTCAGAAATTGACGCCGCTTTCTTCCTCATCTACGGCATGTCCCGCGAAAATGCCGCATACATCTTGGATACATTCCCTGTCGTCCGCCAGAAGGATGAGAAGGCCCACGGCCACTACCGCACCAAGGAGACCATCCTCGAGCGCTACGACGCGATGCAGCAGGCCATCGACACCGGCGCATCCTACCAGACCGTCCTGGAGCCGCCACCGGCTCATCCCGACGTGGCACACGCGCCGCTCGAGCCAGCAGCCCCCTGCTACGTCCTCCCCAACCTCACCACCCTCGCGCCCGCCGCCTGGGCCATCCCACGGCGAGACCCTTCCTGGGAGACTGTCGCGATCCTGGCCGCAATCCTCAAGCAGCTCGATGGCCCGACCGCAAGCCGCCGCGTGCGACTGGCCGCCACGCTGGCGCTGGAGCCTTCCCTGCTCGTCCCCATCATTCGAGGGGCGGAGGCAGCCACCTGGCAGCGCCTGGTCGGGCCTGCCGCCGGGCAAGCCTCGGGGACGGTCGATCGAGCCTGGGGCGAGGCCCTGGCCCAGCTACGGGGCCGCCGCCGACTCGTCGAGGACACCGCCGCCGACACCTGGGCCCCCGGGCCCGACATCGACGCGATCGACACCCGGGGCTGGCCCGATGGGCGCGCCGCCTTCGTGCTGCAGCAGGTGGACCGGCTGGGGCTCGGCACCGTCCTGAACGGCCTGCCCGAAGCGGTGCGAAGGAGCCTCGATGTCGCAGCAGCTTAGTCT
>CAZHIK010001636.1:0-1638 GCA_964532635.1 uncultured Enterobacterales bacterium | reverse complement strand
GTCGCAGTCGCCCTGCAGCACCCCGAAGCCGTCCCTGTCCTGGTCCTGGCTGGAGCCACAGGCGACGAGGAGCAGGAGCAACACGGGAGCGTGGTGGTTCATCGCACAAACACCTGCAGGTAGTTTTCGGCCGCGCCCTGGGCGCCCGTGTTGAGGCCGGCCTTTTCGGCAAAGCCCAGGCAGTTCTCGTCGGGCATGCGGCACTCCTGATCATGGTTGGCCGCGTGCTGGTTGGGTCCCAGGCCCGAGATGGAGCCGGGATCGTCGAAGGGGCAATCGGCGTTGTTGCGGGCGCTCCAGGCGGGGCCGTAGGTGTGGCCGTCGTTGTCCGTGCTGCAGCCCCGGCCGTCCCAGTCCTGAGGGCTGATGTACAGGTTGGTGGAGCACAGATCCGCCACCAGGGCCAGGGTTCCCGCCGTCATCACGAAGCCGTCGTCCGGGTCGTAGCAGACGGGATCGCCCACCGCCTCGATGGTCCCGGCCAGCCCCAGGTCCCCGTCGGCCGCCGAGTCGTAGGCCGCCCACACCCCCGACGGTGCGTGGAAAAACATCAGGTCCGTGAAGACCACGTCCTGGTGGGCCAGGGACTGGAAGTCGTGGTCCAGGGCATCCAGTGAGCCGAAGGCAACAGCATCGCTGGACATCAGGAAGCGGTTGTTCCAGGTCCAGGTGGTCTGGTCGTCGTCGCTCGATACCATGGTGAGGGTCCAGCCCCCGCCGTCCAAGCTCATGTCGCACCAGACCTCGTAGGCTCCGTCGCCCACAGGATCGATCCAGTACACGCCGTCGCCGGAGGAGAAGCCCTGCTCCAGGATGTCCAGGCAGCTGGTGCCCGGGCAGCGCTCGTAGGCACCGTAGCGGCAGCCGATCAGCACCGACGCCGATCCCGGCTCCCCTTCACCCCAGGGATCGCTGGGGGTGACCTCGCAGGTCCAGGTCTCGAGGTCCTGGGTCTCGGCGCTGTCGATGCTGTCACCTGTGCAGGCCTCGGTGCCGGTGGCGCCGGTCCAGACCGAGCCATCCCGCAGCCAGCCGAAGCTGTAGCTGACCTCGTCCCCCTCGGGGTCCGCGGCAGGCTCGAGGATCTCGCAGACCAGCCCGTCGCCTTGTTCGGGATCCTCGGGGCTGATGCCCACCATGGGTGCGCCGGGGTGCTGGTTGTCCGGGTCCTCGGCCCCCAGCCAGACCTCCACCAGTGGCGTGTCGGGGTCGTTGGAGGCGATGGAGAGCGAGCCGATGGCCTGGCCTTCCACCATGCAGGCCACGTCGAGCTGGGTGATGTCGCCCGACTCGACCCGCTGGTCCTCGACCTCCTGCAGCAGCTCGAACGCACCGTCACCGCTGTCCAGCAGATCCGCCGAGCCGAGCACCAACGGACCCTCGCCCTGGTTCGAGATGTAGATCCGATGCTGCTGGCGCGAGCCATCCCCCTCGAACACCAGCCGCTCGGGCTCCACCAAGATGTCGGGCGCCACCACGATAGCAGTCAGCGGCAGGTCGAAGACCGGCCGCTCGGGATCGTTGGAGGCAATGCGCAGCGCGCCTTCGTGGGTGCCGTCATCGAGGGCCGCGAAGCGCCCGGTGACCCCGAGGGAGGCGTCGGGCTCCGTGTCCTGCGGTGCGGCATCCACCGAGAAC
>CAZHIK010001635.1:0-1639 GCA_964532635.1 uncultured Enterobacterales bacterium | reverse complement strand
TCCAGGCACCGCTCCCGCCGACAGTCCGGCCTGCCCGCTCGACCTCGACGGGCTGGCCCAGCTGCCATACCACCAGGCCAAGGAGCGGCTCCTCGAGCGCTTCGAGCGGCGCTACCTCGAGGCGGTCCTCGAGGCGGAGAGCGGGGTGGTGGCGAGGGCTGCGGAGCGGGCGGAGGTCCCGCGCCAGACCCTGTTCCGCTTGATCCGCAAGCACGGCCTGCGCTGATCCGCCATGGCCTCCACAGCCAAGCTGGGCCCCTACGACCTGCTCGAACGCATCGCCGTGGGCGGCATGGCCGAGGTGTTCCTGGCCCGGCGCCCGCTACACCCCGGGCTCGACAAGCGGGTGGTCATCAAGTGCCTGCTGCCCGACCTCGGCGCCGTCCAGGAACAGCTCGAGCTCTTCGAGCAGGAGGCCCGGCTCACCGCGGCCATCGCCTCCGAGCACCTGGTCCAGGTCCACGACGTCGGGGTGGAGCATGGGCGCCCCTACCTGGTGCTCGAGTACGTCGAGGGTGTGAACCTGGCGCAGCTGCTCGCCCACGGCGGGGTGCTCCCCCCCCTGGAGGCGGCGTACATCGGCAGCTGCCTGGGCACCGCCCTGGCCAGCCTGCACCGCGCCACCGGCCCCGACGGCGAGCCCCTGGACATCGTGCACCGCGACGTCAGCCCCAGCAACGTGCTGCTGTCCGTCGAGGGGGCCGTCAAGCTGGCGGACCTGGGGGTGGCCCGCAGCAGCGCCAGCAGGGTCCGCACCCAGCTGGGCACCTTCAAGGGCAAGCTGGCCTACGCGAGTCCCGAGCAAGTCCGGGGCGATCGTGTGGACCCCCGCACCGACATCTACGCCCTGGGGCTGGTGCTGTTCGAGGTCCTCACCGGCGAGCGCTACCTCGAGGGTGATGACGATGTCGCCCTGCTCAAGCGCGCGCTGGAGCCCAGCCAGCGCAGCCCGAGCGAGCTGCGCCTGGGGCTGCCACCCGCCCTCGACGCCGCGGTGATCCGCTGCCTGCAGCCCTCCCCGGAGCGGCGCTTCCCCTCGGCGGAGGCGCTGCTACAGGCCCTGGATGGCTGCCAGCCGCGAGGGACAGCCCAGCTGCGCACCCAGCTGGCCGAGCGTGTGCGCGGCGCCCGCGCAGCCCTGCCGGCGCCCGCTCCCATCGAAGCGGTGCTCGGGCCCGACTCACCCTTTGCGTCCTCCAAGCCAGAGCGGCCGCATCCGAAGCGATGGCTGTGGGCAGCCGGGCTCGGGCTCGGTGTCGCGGCGGTCACGGGGATCGCCCTGTGGTCCGACATGGGAAACAAGCCGGTCGTCGATCCCGCCGAGCCGCCACACGCGCAGCAACCGAGCGAGCCGCCACTGGAGCCGGCACCGGCCGCCGATCCCCCTGGCCCCACCGAGCCGGAGCCCCCGGCCGAGGCTTCCCCGCCCGAACCCGTCGTCACGCCACCCACTCCGCAGCCCGCGGAGGCCGAGCCAGCCCCCGAGCCCCACGGCGACGACGACCAGGCTCGGAGCGAGGTCTCCGACGCCATCGCCCGCGCCTTCGAGCGACGGGCTCAGCGGGGGCTTCTTCCCGAGGATGTCCCCGAGATCAGCGCAGCGCTCATCCAGCTCGAGCAGGCCTGGGAGCAGGGCGAG
>CAZHIK010001634.1:0-1639 GCA_964532635.1 uncultured Enterobacterales bacterium | reverse complement strand
CGTCGGCGACGGTGTACTCGGCGAAGCCACCGGGCAGCTGGTAGCCGGTGAAGCGCGCCTCGCCGCAGAGGTTCTCCCGCCCCTCATCACAGTAGCTGCAGCAGCCACAGGTCCAGCCCAGCCAGGGGATGCCCACCCGGGTGCCGGGGGCGAGGTCGGAGACACCGGGGCCCAGGGCCCGCACCGTGCCCACCACCTGATGGCCGGGGACGACCGGCAGCACCGGCTCGTTCAGATCCCCGTCCACCACGTGCAGGTCGGTACGGCACACCGCGCAGGCGTGGACCTGGACACGGACCTGGCCCAGCCCGGGCTCGGGGATGGGCAGATCCTCGAGGACCAGGGGCTGGCCTTGGGCGTGCAGGACCATGGCGCGCATGTGGGGGGCTCCTCGAGGCATCGGGGTCGCTCGAGCATCGTAGCCGGTTGGGCTGCGACGCCGTGGCGGGGTGGAGCGCTGTAGTGGCTCGCGCCAAGACGCAAAGGCGCAAAGCATCGATGGTGGGGACGGGGCGAGGCTCGTCGTGCTCCTGTTTTCTGGGGAGGCTTCCGCTCCGACTGGCGCAGCGCCACCGAGGGCCGCGAGCCGGAGCGGCAGCCCGTTCCAAACCCGGGAGCCGACAACAACTCGCCTCGCCACCGCCGCACAAGCTCTGCGCCCTCCGCGTCTCTGCGCGAGACCAAGACACGCCCCACCCCGAGGCCCACGCCACCCGTCAGTCACGACGTCTTTCGTCGCGGTGTGCAGCACTTGGCGTCTTGGCGCGAGGCATAGACCTCCGGCCTCCGACGCCGGTTAAGAACCCTGCATGCCCCCCACCCTCACCGTCACCCAGCTCACCCAGTCGCTGTCGGATCTCGTCCACGATCACTTCGGCTATGTGCGGGTCGAGGGCGAGGTGGGTCGCATCACCTTTGCGCGCTCCGGGCACTGGTACCTGTCGCTCAAGGACGAAGGGGCAGTACTGGATGCCGCCGTGTTCCGGGGCACCAACAGCCGCATGTCCTGGCGACCGCGCCAGGGCGACAAGGTGGTGGCTTCCGGAGAGCTGTCCGTCTACGCGCCCCGGGGCAGCTACTCGCTGATCGTGCGCAAGCTCGAGCGGGCCGGCGCCGGCGATCTGGCCGCGCAGCTCGCGGCGCTGAAGAAGAAGCTCGCCGCCGAGGGGCTGTTCGATCCCGAGCGCAAGCGTCCCCTGCCGGCGGTGCCCAGGGCTGTGGGCGTCGTCACCTCGGCCACCGGCGCGGCGCTGCGGGACATCCTGCGGGTCATCGACGGGCGCTGGCCGGGGCTGCCCATCTACCTGGCCCCTTGCCTGGTCCAGGGCGACGGGGCCGCCGCCCAGATCGCCACCGGCATCCGTCTGGTCGAGGCCCACGGCAAGAGCGACGTGGTCATCGTGGGCCGCGGCGGAGGATCGGCCGAAGACCTGTGGGCCTTCAACGAGGAGCCCGTGGTGCGGGCCGTGGCGGCCTGCGGCATCCCGGTGGTCTCCGCCGTGGGACACGAGACCGACGTCAGCCTCTGCGACCTGGCCGCGGATGTGCGCGCCGCAACCCCCTCCCACGCCGCCGAGCTGGTGGTGCCCGAGCGCGAGGCCCTGGCGGCGCTGGTGCGCGACCTGGGCGAGCGCCTGGC
>CAZHIK010001633.1:0-1639 GCA_964532635.1 uncultured Enterobacterales bacterium | reverse complement strand
GGGCTCGTGTTCGTGTTCGTGTTCGTGTTCGTGTTCGTGTTCGTGTTCGTGTTCGGGGATCGGGGGCGGGGCCTCGATGATCGGGTCGGGCGCGGGTTCGGGGACCGGGTGCGGCTCGGGCGGGGGCGGCGGCGGGGCCGGCTCAGGGACCTCGGGGCTCGGCGCGGGGCTCTCGGGGTGCGTTTCTGGGACCGCGTCGCTGTGCGGGGGGGGCCCGGCTTCGGGCTCGACCGGTGGGGGCGGATCGCCCTCGACGTTGGTGGGGGGCGACCAGGCGGGGAACCAGGCCTCGAAGGGCTCGCCGGTGGTTGCGGCGTCGTGGAGCTTGTGGGCGCGGAGGGTGGTGCGCTGGGTGCCGGTGCGCTCGAGGTGGGCGGGGAGGTCCCAGGGGCTCGAGGGGCCTTCGATCTCCACCGTGGGCATGGCCTTCCAGTCCAGGCCGAAGATCATCACGCGGCCACTGGGGGAGCGCAGGAAGCCGGCCTCGGCCACCTTGGACCACCAGTCCAGATCCGGCAGGCGCGGCAGGTAGACCGTGAAGCGGTGGCTGTGGAGGGCGCGCAGGGGCTCGGAGGCACCGGGGGCGGGCGCGAAGAACAAGGGGGCGTCGGGACCGCCCAGGGAGATGGCGTGAGCGCCGATGCGTAGGGCTTGGAGGATCCGGCGGGCCAACAGCATTCGCACCAGTGGCTCCTGGCGCTCCTGCTCGGACTCTCGCCAGTGGGAGGCCACCGTGGGGCCGGCCTGTTGGAGCATGCGCTGCATCACCTCGGCGGCCAGGGACAGGGCGCCGGCCGCTTCGGGCCCCGCGGGCATCACCACCTGGGCCACCGGGCCATGGAGCCGAAGGAAGGGCCCGTCGCTGGTGAGCACGCGGCGGGGGCCGCCTGCCGTGGTCTGTGCCAGCTGCTCGAGGGCCAGGAAATTCCATCCTCGCATCGCCCAGGGCGCCAGCAGGCGCTGGGCCAGGTACAGCTCTCGCCAGGCGAAGGGCACGGCGAGCACACCGGGCTGACCCAACTGCTGCTCGCACCACGATGCCATGCCATCCGAGAGCTCTTCGAGGGAGGGCAGGGTGGGCGCCGGAGCGGCGTTGGCACCACCCTGGGAGACCAGCTCGACGCTGAGCTTCCCGAGCCAGCCTGGGCTGGGCAGCCACTGCTGCTCGGCTTGGATCAGGGTGGAGAGGCAGATGGGGCTTTCGCCGGGGAGCATCTGGCTGACGTCGAGCCCGTAGCGGGGGCCGGACCGGGACAGCCCGATCCAGCTGCCCAATGAGCCCACCTGGTGGCGGTGGTGCTTGCCCGCCTGCATGCGCGCCCAGGGCAGCCCACCGCAGCCCCAGCACAGCAGCACACCGCGGTCGCTCAACGCGGCCTCCACGGCAGAATCCAAGGGCTGCTGAGCGTGCGGTTCATGCGACTCCAGACCTCGAAACGGTAACGCGGGCGAGTGGGCCCCGCAGCCCAGCCTCCACAGGCTCCCGGGTACGCACAGCGATGGCGAACCATTGCGTCACCAACGGCGGCGTTGACAGCCAAGCTCCCGACCCGCCCCCAGCGGGCCCAGGCGTTGCATTCGGAGGGGGGGTGACGGTCACCCTCGGGGGTTTTGCGACGGATCGGGGCCCCGGCGTTGC
>CAZHIK010001632.1:0-1640 GCA_964532635.1 uncultured Enterobacterales bacterium | reverse complement strand
GTCCGTATCTGAGTCCGTATCTGAGTCTGTATCTGAGTCCGTATCTGAGTCCGTATCCGAGTCCGTATCCGAGTCCGTATCCGAGTCCGTATCCGAGCCCGCTTCGGAATCTGTATCCGCGGTGGTTTCGCTGTCCGAACCGCTGTCGATCGTGGCGCTGCTGTCGCCCGAGCCCTCGACGCCGGTGTCCGGCTCCTCGTCGTCGTCGCACTCGAGGTCTGGGACCTCCCCCCGCCAGCGCTCCGGCACGCTGCAGTCGAACACGGTCTCCATGGGCCTGGGCCACGGCAGCTCGATCTCCTCGCCGACGGCAAAGGGACCGATGTCCGGGTGTGGGTCCTCGAACCCCGAGATCTCCACGCCCGCATCCACCACGGGACTGTCGGCCCTGGGTCGAAAGTCCAACGCCGATGGATCCTCCAGCGACAACGCCTCCAGGTCGGTCCCCAGCCAAGCTCCGTGCTCACCGCGCAGCCAAGGCTCGTCTTCCAGGTTCACCAGCAGGTTGTAGTCGCTGTCGAAGCTCGCAGGCTCCTCGCTGTACTCGTCCGTGAAGATCAGGATGTTGTTGCGGAGCCACAGCTTGTCGGCGTCCTTCCAGAACATGGTGGTGTGACCGGCCTGGAACAGGTTGTGGAAGTAGTACAGGCCCTCCGCCGCGTTGGGGGCATCGGTCTTGAGCTGGGTCCAGGTGTGGCCGTGGTCGTGCTCGAGCTCCACCACGACGTTGTCATAGACGTACTGGGGCCCGATGATGTCGTCGCTCTGGTGGGAGATGGGGCCGCCGGGGCAGGCGAGCATCAGGTTGTGATGCAGGAGCAGGTCGGCCCCCGGGAAGCCGTAGCTGCCCTCGAGCTGCACGTGGTTGTCGTAGTTGTACAGGTAGACGTTGTGGTGGGACTCGCTGCGCTCGAAGTGGCCGAGGTTCTCCCCGTCGAAGACCTCGTGCATGAAGCAGTAGCGGAACTCGCAGTCCTCGACCGGCTGGCCTGTCCAGCCGTGACCCAGGGCCAGCCCACCCTCGAGCACCACGGGATCGTGGTACTCCTTGACCAGGGTGTAGACGTATTCGATGTCCCCGTTGAGCTCGAGCACCCGGTCAGCGAAGTCGTAGAAACCCGGGTAGGTGTACTCGACCCACTCCACCAGGCTGCGCCCGGGGAGCGCCATCCCGTGGACACAGTGGGACAAGACGGTGTTGCGGACGGTGGAGCCGGGGCTGTCGGTCTCGATCCAGATCCCGATGGAGCCGCCGCCTTCGATGACGAAGCCCTCGAGGATCGCCTCGGGGGCCTCGTGGATCCACACCACCGCGGGCAGGTGCCCGTCCTCTTCCCAGTAGGCGGAGGACAGCTTCACCTGCTGGGTGTTGGGGTCCGCGCCGTTGGGGAGCACCAGGTAGATGCGCCCGTCGTCGTGGGCGAAGCCGTAGCTGGGCGTGTCCACATCACCTGCGCGGGCAGCGAGCAGGTCCTCCACGGTCTCGAAACGGAACAGGAAGTGACCGTCGTAGGCTCCGAACACCGCCTTGCCGTGGGGCGCCGACCAGCTCCCGTCACCTTCGTCTCGCCAACTCACGAGCCCCTGGGCGGCGTCCTCCCACATTGCGCTGATGGTGGCCTCTCCCATAGGCTCCGCGC
>CAZHIK010001631.1:878-1641 GCA_964532635.1 uncultured Enterobacterales bacterium | reverse complement strand
GGCCGGCATGGATCAGGAGATCGAGGCGCCGCCGGCCCTGGTGCCTCCCACGGCGGCCGCCAACCCCCTCGAGGTGCGCTGGGCTCGCCCCCGGCGGCGCTGGCTCGAGCGCTTGCCCCGGCTGCCTCGGGTACCGACCGCCGTGCTGGTGGGGGCCTGCCTCCTGCTGGGACTGGCGGCCGTTCCGCTGGTGGCCGCGGGGCTGCGGGATCCCGTGTTCCGCTACTCCATGGCCCACAGCCGCCTGGACGCCGGGCGCTACGTGGTGGACGACGGAGGCATGGATCTCTTGCGCACCGGAGAGCTGGTGCTGCTCGAGCGCGACGGACTCGACGGGCTGGCGGTCCTTCCCACGGTGATCGTCGCTCGGGAGGGGCAGCGCCTCGAGCAGGGCGACGACGGCTTGCTGGTGGACGGCTTCCCCTCGGCGGCCGTGCCGGTGCACAGCTGGCCCCTCGAGCCCCTGGCCCCCGAGCTGCACGGATTCGCCGTGCCCTGGGGGCAGGTGGCGGTCTGGGACCGCAGCACGACCGGTGGGGAGTCCCGCCTGGTGCTGACCATTGTGCCCCGCGAACAGCTGATGGGCCGCCTGACCCAGGTGGGTCCCGAGGGGGGCGATCCGGAGCCCGTGCCCTGGCCCCCGCCAACCCTGGAGGAATCGTGAGCACCACCTTCGAGCAGCTCGTCTCCGAGGCCGTAAAGGCCGGCGCCAGCGATCTCCACCTCACGGAGGGTCACCCGCCCTCGGTCCGGGTCTCGGGGG
>CAZHIK010001631.1:0-868 GCA_964532635.1 uncultured Enterobacterales bacterium | reverse complement strand
GTCGCCGTACGTGACGTTCTTCCACTTCCCGGCGGCGGCCGCATCCGGCGTTACGATCCCGCCGCGATGCAGGTCCTCGAATCGGACATTCTCGGTCCGGGTCTCGGGGGCCATCCAGCCGGTGGCCCGCCCCCCCATCGGGGAGGAGGAGCTGAGTGCGGTGCTGATGGCCATCCTTACCCCCGAGCAGGTCAGGGAGTGGCAGCGCAGCCGGCGGCTGTGCTTCACCTGGGCCCACGCCGAGTACGGCTACCTGCGCGTGAACGTCTACAGCCACGTGGGTCGCATGGAGGCGGCGGTGCGCATCGGGCGGCGGGAGCTGCCGGAGCTGGCGGAGCTGGGGGTGCCCGAGACCGTGGCCGAGCTGCTGCACCAGCCCCAGGGCCTGGTGCTGATCACCGGGGCGACGGGCCAGGGCAAGACCACCACCCTGCACGCCCTGATCCGGCGGGTGAACCGGGAGCAGCGCAAGAAGATCATCACCATCGAGGACCCGGTGGAGTACCGCCACGGGGGCGGGCGCTCGGTGATCGTGCAGCAGGAACTGGGCATCGACACCGACAGCTTCCACGGCGCCGTGATCCACGCCCTGCGCCAGGATCCCGACATCCTCTGCGTCGGCGAGATGAGGGACCTGGACACGATCTCGGCGGCCCTGACGGCGGCCGAGACCGGGCACCTGGTGGTGGCCACCCTGCACACCACCGGGGCGGCGGGCACCATCTCCCGCATCGTGGACGTCTTCCCGCCCCACCAGCAGGAGCAGATTCGAATGCAACTTTCCCTGACACTGGAGGGAGTTCTGTATCAAGAACTCCTTCCGGCTCTCGATCATGACGGCCGCGTGGCGGCGTTCGAGATCCTGACG
>CAZHIK010001630.1:0-1643 GCA_964532635.1 uncultured Enterobacterales bacterium | reverse complement strand
TGGATGA
Source organism: uncultured Enterobacterales bacterium (assembly GCA_964532635.1). Classification (GTDB taxonomy): domain Bacteria; phylum Myxococcota_A; class UBA796; order UBA796; family JAFGLY01; genus CALDOK01. The sequence goes on along the minus strand of CAZHIK010001630.1, from coordinate 1,636 downwards.
AGCCGCGGCAGTGGTGGATGCGAGCCACCGCGTCGGGGTGCAGCTCGACCTTGGCACCATGGCGGGCGACGGCGCAGATGTCTTCGATGGTCAGGTCGTTGCCGGTGAGGATGACCTTGCTGTTCATGCGAGCCTCCAGTTGGGGGCCCGGGTCTCCATACGGAGCGCCCGAGCAATGGTTGTCGGGTCACTCCCACCCACCCCGCTGCAACCGGAGGCCGGTCCGCGTGCAGACATTTGAACCCGTGGCCGTTTGACCGTCAAGCACGGCATCATGCGCGATGTCAGTGTCAGCGCGAAGGGACCCGAAATAGGGGGGCGGACCCCAGCCCCCCGGAGGAGGCATGCCCAGCCTCGCGCTCCCCCTCCTGCTCGCCGCCACCGTCTCGGCCGAAGAGCTCCCTGTCCTGCCCGGCCATGGCGTCGAGCTCAGCGCCGGCGCCGAAGTCGCCGCCGCTTCGCGCTACGTCTGGCGCGGCATGCCCATCGGCGAGGGCCCCGTGCTGCAGCCCTCGGCCTGGCTGGGCTACCAGAACATCACGCTGGCGGCGTGGACGAACATCAACCTCGGCCCCGACGACGGTGCGGGGCTCAACGAGGTGGACATCGTCCTGGGCCTCGACCAGAGCTGGGAGGACCTGAGCTTCTCTCCAGGCATCGTCGCCTACATCCTGCCCGGTGTCGGCTTCACCGCCGAGGCCTACGGCGACGTCGCGTGGCAGCCCGGGCCCCTGGGCCTGTACAGCAACCACGCCATCGACTTCTGGGACGCCCGCCCTGGCTGGTGGTCCGAGAGCGGCGTGGCGTTCTTCACGGTCCTGCCCAGCTCTCTTGCCGTGAGCGCCGACCTGGGTGTCTCCCTGGCGAACCGCCCCTACAACACCTACTACCTCGGATTGGACCGAGCTGGCCTGCAGTATCTCTGCGGCGAGCTGGGCCTGGGGTGGGTGCACGATAGCGGTCTGTTTGTCGATCTCGTCGGCCATCTCGACCTGCTGGTCGACGATGAGATCCGCACCGCCCTGGGCACCGACCTGGTGCTCTGGCACGCCCTGGTGAGCGTAGGCTGGGAGGGTGGCACCGTCTGGGTCAGGTAGCCTCGAGCTGGTTCAAGCCCTCGAGCAAGCACATCAGGCTGGGATTGTGGCTGTTGCGCACCGCCTCTGCGGGGTGCACGGGGTTCATCCACGACGCAGGGGAGAAGAGGTTGAGCCAGCGCTCGCCCACCGCCTCCATCCAGCCGCTCAGCTCGGCGGTCACCGCCACGGTGCCCAGGCTGTCGCAGCCCCAGTCGTCCAAGCCGCCCATGATCCCGTACCAGGCCTGGGCCTGCTTCAGCTCGTAGCGCCGTGCGGGCTGAGAGGTGCAGAAGGCCTCGCCCATGGCCTGGTACTGGGCCACATGGGGAGGCTCCCGCTCGAAGGCGTTCCAGGGGTAGAGCAGGTAGCGGCCTACCGAGTGGAGGTTCAGGGCCACGCAGGGTCGATCCGCGCGGGCCAATTCGGCCAGCGAACAGGCCTCGGGCTGGGAGAGTGGCTCGGGCCCCCGGTACCAGGGCAGCCAGGAGATGGAGCTGCCCGCGAAGGGGTGCCAGGGATCCCGCCCCCCCTCGACCCAGGGGAAGTTGCGGTTCAGA
>CAZHIK010001629.1:0-1643 GCA_964532635.1 uncultured Enterobacterales bacterium | reverse complement strand
GGTGAAGGGCCCCGGTGCCGGCCGCGAGTCCGCGCTGCGCGCGGTCGCCAATGCTGGCCTCAAGGTCACCAAGATCCAGGACGTCACCCCCATCCCGCACAACGGCTGCCGGCCTCCCAAGCGTCGCCGCGTCTAGCAGTTCCCCCCCCTGGGGCGGCCGTTCAGGCCGTGGAGCTGGCTCCTCCGAGCCCACCCATCGTGTGGGCCCCCCACCATTCATCACCCGGGTGAAGGACCCCCCCTGGCCAAGGCGGGAAGAAACCCGTGGAGATCACCATGCACGAAGCTGTCTACGCCAACTGGCGCAACCTCATCAAGCCCCGCCGCATCGAGCGGCACCCCAGCTCCACCGACAACTACGGCAAGTTCGTCGCCCGCCCCCTCGAGCGCGGCTTCGGCATCACCGTGGGCAACAGCCTGCGGCGGGTGCTGCTGTCCAGCCTCCAGGGCTGCGCGATCAGCTGGATCCGTATCGAAGGTGTGCTGCACGAGTTCTCCTCCATCCCCGGCGTGGTCGAGGATGTCACGGACATCGTGCTGAACTGCAAGGGCGTGCTGCTGATGACCGAGAGTGTCGAGCCGGTGCTTGGTCGCATCGACGTCGAGGGCCGGGACGGCGAGACCGTCGTCGTGCGCGCTGGCCACCTGCAGTTCGATGGTGAGGTCACCGTGCTCAACCCCGAGCATCCCATCGCCACCCTGACCGAGAAGGGCAGCTTCGCCCTCGAGGTCCACGCGGCCATGGGCAAGGGCTACGTCCCCGCCGAGCAGAACAAGAGCGAGGACATGCCCCTGGGCATCATCCCCATCGACTCCATCCACTCGCCCATCCAGCGCGTCAAGTACAACGTCACCAACGCCCGTGTTGGACAGCGCACCGACTACGATCGGCTCACCCTCGAGATCTGGACCGACGGCTCCGTCCACGCCGAGGATGCCTTGGCCTTCGCCGCCAAGATCCTCAAGGAGCAGCTGCAGGTCTTCATCAACTTCGTCGAGGAAGAGGAGCCCGAGGACGACCACGAGGACGAGGAGCAGGAGGAGCTCAACGAGAACCTGTTCAAGCGGGTCGACGAGCTCGAGCTCTCCGTTCGCGCGGCCAACTGCCTCCAGAACGCCGGCATCGAGTACATCTACCAGCTGGTGGAGAAGACCGAAGCCGAGATGCTCAAGACCAAGAACTTCGGTCGCAAGTCCCTCAACGAGATCAAGGAGATCATGGCCGAGCTGGGTCTGTCCCTCGGCATGAAGCTCCCCAACCTTACGAACAAGCCTCAGTAGCTAAGAGGAGCCTACGGCTCCCAGGAGGTCGCAATGCGTCACCTCAAGTCCGGCCGCAAGCTCGGCATGAACCCCAGCCATCGCAAGGCCATGTTCCGCAACATGGTCACCTCGCTGATGATCCACGGGCGGATCCGCACCACCGAGACCCGGGCCAAGGAGCTCCGTCGCATCGCGGACAAGCTCATCACCCTGAACCGGGCCGAGCGCCTGGCCGGCCGCTCCGCTTGGATGACGTAATCAGGCTGGCGGAGCGACGCACGAAGTTCGTACGTGCCAGCCGGCAGATCCGCCAGGGAGAACGCCGCCTCGTCTTCTGCTCGCGGTGCGCTGGGGCTCAGCACGCGTGCCTGCAACGGGCG
>CAZHIK010001628.1:0-1645 GCA_964532635.1 uncultured Enterobacterales bacterium | reverse complement strand
TCGAGGGGCTGAGCTGGCATCGCCTTGGCCGCCAGCACATCAGCGAGCGCGCCCGCTCGCTGGCAGCCGAGATCGACACGCAGGCCATCGTCCGCCCCGATGACGCCCGCTTCCCGGCGCTCGACATCCAGGGGACCGCCCGCTGGGATCTGGACGCCGGCCGGCTGGCCACGCGCTCGGTCCACGTCAGCCAACGCGGCGGCACCGAGCCCGAGCAGTCGGGCACGCTGCAGATCGAGATCGAGTGGATCGACCCCCGGCGCGTGCATCGGGCCGCCCGCTGAAGAAAGAAGGCGCGCCCCATGGGCGCGCCGGCTCGAGCGGTCTGACGAGAGCGACTAGTCGTTCAGCTCGCGGTAGGCCTGGATGAGCAGGTCGGCCACCTCGGGGCGCAGGATGCGCGCGTCGGGGCGTTCGCCCTGCTCGAGGGTCTTGCGGACGGCCTTGCCGCTGATGAAGAAAGGCTTGACGCCCTGGTGGTTGCCCATGAGGTCCACGCGGCCCATGTGGTCGTAGTAGGCGGCGAAGCCGACCTTGACGGGCTCGATGCCCAGTTCGCCAGGCAGCTCGTCGAAGACACCGTGAGCGTCGAAGTCACCCCAGATGGGGCTGCCATCGTGGTAGGGCGCGTCGGCGTGCTTGCGGCCGATGACGATGTTCGAGAAGCCGTGGTTCTGGCGGTAGATCGAGTGCATGATGGCCTCGGAGGGGCCGCCGTAGAACATGCGCATGTCGAGCGCCACGAGCTCGAAGACGTCGTTGATGTCGTAGCCGACCTCGTCCCACAGGGCGGTGTCGCTGTCGCCCTTGCCGAGCAGGCGGTTCTCGAGCAGCACCTGGTAGCAGCGCATGCGGGTGGGGGCGTCGATGTCGCCAGCCTTGAGCTGGCCGACCAGCGGCATCAGCACGGCGCCGGCGTACTTGCCGGAGCGGGTGAGCTCCTGGGCGCCGTGGACGATGGCGTACTCGTGGGCCCGGTGCAGCGGGTTGCGGGTCTGGAAGGCCATGGCGGCTTCCCACTTGCGGGCCGCGATCATGGCGCGGGTCTCGCGGGGGGAGAGCTGGAAGGCCGAGAAGGCGGGATTGCGGGGCTGGGGGAGGGTCCACAGCTCGCCGCCGACCAGCTTGGTGCGCGCGTCGTCCATGACGATGTCGGCGCCCGGGTGGTCGATCCGCTCGGTGAGGTACACCGACTTCAGGTAGCGGGGCTTGTCCCAGTCGAAGACGGACTGGACCAGCAGGCGGGCCACGGGCTCGCCGGCCTCGTTCTTGATGACGGCGTGCTCACCGACCTTCAGCGTGGCGGCTTCGGCGTCGGTCACGGGCAGGGCCAAGGGGATGGACCAGGCGTAGCGCTTTCCGCCGCGCAGGATGCTGTGGGTGTCGAGTACGTCGTAGTACTCGTCCTCGTTCATGGGGCCCACGAGGGGGCTGAGGGTGCCGTCGCCGATGCGGTAGACGGTGGACAGGTCCGCGTCGTTGACCTCGAAGCAGGGCAGGCTCTGGGCATCGGCCAGCAGCTGCTTGCGCTCGGTGAGGGGAAGGAGGCGATCGACGGGCTCGGAGAGACCACCGTGAACAGGAACGAGAGACATGTGCGACTCCATGGGTCCGGGGGATGGAAAGGGGCCCCTGATATCAGGTT
>CAZHIK010001627.1:0-1648 GCA_964532635.1 uncultured Enterobacterales bacterium | reverse complement strand
GGCTACCGGGAAATCTACGTGGGACGTGGCTGGGGGCGGAGCGCGGGATCAGACAGCCACCGACATCGCCTTCGCCTTGGGGGTGCTGGCCTTGTTGGGGGACCGGGTCCCCGCCAGCCTCGAGGTCTTCCTGGCCGCCCTGGCGGTGGCCGACGACATCGGCGCGGTGACGGTCATCGCCCTGTTCTACACCTCGAAGCTGTCCGTGACGGTGCTGCTGATCGCTGCCGGGATCGGCGTCCTGTTGCTGGTGCTCAACCGGCTGCGCGTCCAGAACCTCGGGCTCTACCTGCTGGTGGGGGCCGCCCTGTGGGTGGCGGTGCTGAAGAGCGGCGTGCACGCCACCATCGCGGGTGTGATCCTGGCCCTGGCGGTACCCCTGCACGGGGTGGAGGACGACGACCACAGCCCCCTGGTGCATCTCGAGCACACCCTGCATCCCTGGGTGAGCTGGCTTGTGCTGCCCGTCTTCGCTCTGGCCAACGCCGGCGTGACGGTGGTGGGGGCGGAGATCGAGCTGCTGCACCCGGTGGCCCTGGGCACCGCCGCAGGGCTGGTGCTGGGCAAGAGCCTCGGCATCCCCCTGTTCAGCTGGCTGGCGGTGCGCCTGGGCTTCGGTCGGCTGCCCCGGGGCGCGAGCTGGCGCCACGTGGTGGGCGTGGGGATGCTCGGCGGCATCGGCTTCACCATGAGCATCTTCGTGGCGGGGTTGGCGTTCGCGGATCCAGCGCTGCTGGACACGGCGAAGCTGGGGATCCTGGGCAGCTCCTTGCTGGCGGGGGTGCTGGGAGCTGGGGTGTTGGTGAGGTGGGGGCGCGAGGCGTAGCGATCCATGCCTCGGCTCGGTGGGCTCGGAGCGTGGTTCGTCGGGATCCCGGTGTGTGTCGATGGCGTAGGGTCGCTACGCCCTTGCCAGCCTGAACCTTGTCTCGTGGATGAACACGGGTGCAAGCCAGAGGACTCGTCACCAGGCGGCCATAGCCCAACCTCTTCGCTGCCCTCCGGCGCACCCGCGCGTCGATCTCGGAGTCCTCGCCCGAGGAGTCGCCTAGCGACGCGGGTCGAGCGCCGAGGGCCCGATGACGCTCTGCACCTCGGACAGCGCCCCAGCCTTCGCCGCTTCCGAATCGCGTACCTCGAAGCTCACCTCCACCCCTCTGTGACTGCTCTGCTGCCCACCGGGATCCGGAAGAGCCCGGAGCGTGGAAGCCGGACAGAATCTGTCCGGCATTGGTGTTGATAAACGGCCTGTAAATAGAGAAACCGTTAGATTCACCCTTCTGCTCGGGTCCTGTTTCTCCAGTCACCCATGGACCTCCCCGGAGCCTGGGTTTGCCTCACTATGGTCTCGGCTCGGACCTTCGGCCCGACCGGCACTACTGCGCCTGCCTCGCCCCGGAAACAGTCCGCCGGACTGTTTCCGTCCCGCGTTTCGATGACTCTTCCGAGCCCGAAGCCTGCCTCCGCGAGCAAGCGCGGGCCCTCCACCAGCGCATCGGCCTGCTGGTCCAGCTCCAGCGCCGCGCCGCCCGGGAGCTGGCCCTGTCCTTCGCCCGCATGGCGTCAAACGGGCTGTGTCGCGAGCTGGGCTATGCCGGCATCGTCGAGTACGGGGCCCAGTGCTTCGGGTTCTCAGCCAGCAAGTCCC
>CAZHIK010001626.1:0-1650 GCA_964532635.1 uncultured Enterobacterales bacterium | reverse complement strand
CCTGGGAGATCTGCCAGTTCTGGCAGAAGCTGCAGCGCAGGGGGCAGCCAGAGGTGGCCAGGCTGAAGGCGTTGGTGCCGGGCAGGAAGTGGTAAAAGGGCTTCTTCTCGATGGGGTCGACGTGGGAGGAGATGGGCCGCCCGTAGACCAGGGTGCGCAGCTGGCCATCGACGTTGACCCGGGCCCGGCACATGCCCCGGCCTCCGGGAGCGATCACGCACTCCCTGGCGCAGAGTTGGCACTGGACCAGGGCCTGGTCCGGCTCGCCTGTGGGAACCCAGTAGCGGGCAGTCGGTGCCTGCTCGAGCAAGGCGGCCAGCCCTCGTGCCGCCAGGGCTGGCCCCCCGAGGTTCAGCAGGGCCTCGAGCCAGCCTATGGGCAGCACACCAGCGCCCGCCGCCAGGGCGCAGCCACCCAGGGCCTGCTCGAGGAAGCGTCGCCGGTCCAGATCGTTCATGGGGAGGCAGTATGCCTGTTGGAGACCTATGCCGCATCCCCGCCGCGGTGCTCGAGGTGGTGGGCCAGCAGGTCTGTGCCAAGCTTCACCGCAACCAGCAGCAGGGCCAAGGGGAGGGTGCTGCCGTAGAAGTACAGGAAGCCACCACCGGGGATGACCACCAGCAGCAGGGCGATGACGCGCCCGAAAGGCCGGAAGACCTCCCACTCGAGATCCCGCGCTCGCTCGCTGGGGCGTAGGCTGTTGCTGATGAACGAGCGCAGGTGGGCGATGAACAGGCCCAGCAGCGTGAGCACGAACCAGGGGGCTCCAAGCTGGTCCACTGAGGTCTGCAGCAGCGCCAGCAGTTCCTGGGGGTCCATGCCCAGGAAGGTGGGGCCGTCGTGGCTGGGGTGGAAGAAGGTGGTGAGCACGAACGCCAGCTCCGCGCCGGTGAGCACGAAGTAGAAGGCGCCGAAGAACGGCAGGAAGACGATCTTCTCGACCAGCCGGCCCTCGGTGTTGATCACGATGCGCGCCAGGAAGAACAGGCCCATGACCACGGCCTCGAGGGCGTAGATCATCACCGGCTCCACCACGGACCAGCCCAGGAACAGCAGCCCCACCAGGGGCAGCAGGTTGGCCGCAAGCAGCAGCAGCAGGGTCTTGCGGCGCGGGGTCATGGGGCCTCGTAACGACATCATCGCCTGGGCGGTGCTACCCTGCGTGAAGGCTTGCGTCCCCTGGCGACACCAAGGGCGTGGAGGTTTCTATGGCTCGAGACGATCTGCTCCTGGACACCGGACCGGACGACAGCGACACCGGCATCGGTGTGTGCCTGTCCACCACCGCCTGCCTGTGCGCCTGCCACGACGCCGCCCTGGCCCCCGCCGCCTTCCTGGCCTTACCTCTGGTGGGCATCGCCCTGCTGCGCCGCCGCGGCCAAGTGGTGGAGGAGCTGGCGGCCGAGGGCGTGCTACCGCCGGACGTGCAGGCGCGGCTGCGGGAGGGGTGAGGGCTCGGTCGCGCCAGCGGGGTGGGCGCAGGTTGGAGTGGACCGGATGGGCTACTCGGCCAGCACGAACAGCAGCAGGGTCTGTGTGGTGTCCACCGCGGAGATGGAGAGGCCGTCGGCCTCCACCGAGCCCTGGGTCGCTCGCTCGAGGGTCAGCACATTGAGCCACGCCAGCTCTCCGAGCTGGGCCGCAGCCACC
>CAZHIK010001625.1:0-1651 GCA_964532635.1 uncultured Enterobacterales bacterium | reverse complement strand
AACATCCACGCCCTGAAGGCTGCGGGCTGCGACTGCGTGCTGGCCACCACCGCGGTGGGTTCCCTGCGGCAGGAGATCGACCGCGGCCACCTGGTGGTGCTCGACCAGTTCATCGACTTCACGCGCCACCGCCCCATCACCTTCCACGAACGCTTCGAGCCCCACGCTCCGGTGCACACCCCCATGGCCGATCCCTTCGACGAGGGCCTGCGGGGCCTGATGGTTCAGGTCTGCCAGGAATTGGGCATCACCCACCACCCCACCGGCACCGTGATCACCATCGAGGGCCCACGCTTCTCCACCCGCGCCGAGTCCCACATGTTCCGGGCTTGGGGTGCCGACGTGATCAACATGAGCGTCGCCCCCGAGTGCATCCTGGCCAACGAGGCCGGGCTTCCCTACGCCGCGGTGGCCATGTCCACCGACTACGACTGCTGGAAGACCGACGAGGCCCCGGTCACCTGGGAAGACATCCTGGCCATCTTCCAGGCCAACGCCCAGAAGGTCACCCGCCTGCTGGTCGAGGTCATCTCCCGGCTGGACTGATCCGTGCGTTCCCTCGCCCCAGCCCTGCTCCTGACGGCGCTGGCGTGCCGCTGCGGCGAGGACTCGGGCGCTGACACGGCGGACGACTCCACGCCAGACAGCGACGAGCGCCTCGAGGTGCCGCCGCTGGCCCTCGAGCTGCACCCCGACATCACCACCATTGTGCAGGCCTCCTGGACCCTGGACCAGGCCGTGGATGTTTGCTTCCTGCGTTGGACACTGCCGGACGAGGAGCCGCGCGAGACCCCTCGCGCCGAGTGCGCCGTCGGTGCTCACAGCCGGGTGGTGCTGGGGGTGCCTGCCGAGGTGGAGGTGGAGATTCGGCTTGTGCTCGTCCGCGACGAGCGTGAGCAGGAAGGCGACGCGAGCAGCATCGAGACTGGCACCCTGCCCTTCCCCACCATGACGCCCCAGCTCTCCACCCTGGATCAGGACCTCACGGACGACAGCGGCTATTTGCTGGGTGCCATGGAGCGCTACGACGGCTCCTGGTACGACGGCGCCTACGTTCAGTTCGTGCTGGACCGACACGGCCGAGTGGTGTGGTACCGGCAGCTGGAAGACGGGCTGTCGAGCACCTTCCCCAGGCTCAGCCGCGACGGCACCCACGTGGTGGCCGAGGTGGTGGACCGCTTCGGCCTGGCCGGGGGAGTTCCGGGGATCATCCAGCGCTTCTCCCTGGACATGAGCCGCCTCGAAGAGTTCGAAGTGCCCGGCCTGAGCTTCGCCTGGGACGAAGCCCCGGACGGAAGCATCTATTACTTCGACCGCGAGCAGGAGGGCGAGGCCTGGCTCTCCCGCGTCGACGCCTATGGCGCCAGGGAGCGCCTGTTCGACTGTGCAGCGTGGATCGCCGACCGCTGCACCGACACATGGTGCTGCGAGAGCAACGCGGTGGTGGTGGTACCTGAGCGCGACAGCGTGCTCATGTCGCTATGGGCCACCGACACTGTGCTCGAGGTCGACCTCGACACATACGAAGTGCGTCACAGCTGGGGTCAGCTCGAGGGAAGCTGGTCCACCGAGCCTCCTTCTTCGGGCTTCGATCTGCAGCACTACCCCAACTTCACGCCAGCGGGCACCCTGCTGCTGTCCACCCACGTGC
>CAZHIK010001624.1:0-1651 GCA_964532635.1 uncultured Enterobacterales bacterium | reverse complement strand
TGGGTGCCCCTCGACCTGGTGAGCGGCTGGCTCTCCGAACAGCTCAACGCCCGCTACGGCGACGTGGAGCTCGAGCGGGCCAACGGGCTCGTCCAGGTGAAGGGCAGCGACTACGAGCGCATCGGCAAGTCTCGCGAGCTGGCTCCCGAGACCCGCTGGTGCGTCGGCTGGATCAACCACGACAAGACGGTGTTCAAGCCCAAGAAGCGCCGCCAGGACAACATCGACGAGATCCGGCTGCAGAAGGCCAAGGAGTGGGAGCAGGCCTTCCGCGCCTGGTGCGCCGTGGACGACGAGCGCAAGACGGCCATCGAGCACCACTACAACAACGCCTTCAAGGGCTTCGTGCCCCCGACCTACGCCGCCGAGCCGCTGAACGTCGCCCGCTGGGTCAAGGACGGCATCCGGCTGCACCCCCACCAGGTCGCTGGCGCCCGCCGCATCCTCGCCAACCGGGGCGGGCTGCTCGCCTTCGACGTGGGTGTGGGCAAGACCTACGCCGCCATCGGCATGATCGCCCGTGCCCGGCAGGAGGGCTGGGTGCGCCGCCCGGTGGTGCTGGTGCCCAACAGCATCGTCTGGAAGTGGCAGGCCGACTTCGCCCGCGTGCTGCCCGACTACCGGGTGGTGGTGATCGGCTCGAAGAAGAAGCGCATCACCCGCGGCGCCCGCAAGGGCCTGGTCACCTCCGTGACCGACTCCCCCCAGGACCGGGCGCGCAAGTGGACCCGCTTCCAGGCCGGTGAGTTCGACGTCGCGCTGCTCACCTACACCGCCCTGGGCCGCACACGCATGAACGAGAGCGCTGTGCGCGCCTACGCCGAGAAGACCGAGGCCATCCAGCGCGAGGTCAAGCTGCGCCAGCGCAACGCCTCGAAGTCCAAGCGGCTGTCCGAGCGGCAGGAAGCGATCCTGAAGGAAGGCGTGGCCGCCTGGGTCGCCGAGCAGATGGAGCTGCCCGCCTCCTGGCAGTACGACCCCGGCATCGCCTGGGACGACATCGGCATCGACCTGCTGGTGGTCGACGAGGCCCAGAACTTCAAGAACCTCTACCTGCCCGAAGCTCGCGAGGGCGGCGTGCCCCGCTTCATGGGCAATGCCGGCCAGGGATCGAAGCGCGCCTGGCAGCTCGACTTCCGTACCGCCTCCGTCCGCAGGCACACCGGAGGTGCGGGTGTGGTGCTGCTCTCCGCCACCCCGGCCAAGAACAGCCCGCTCGAGTTCTACAACCTGGTCCAGTTCATCGACCACGAGGCCTGGAGCCGCGCGGGCATCCGCGACCCCGAGCAGTTCATCGACCGCTACCTCCGCATCGAGCTCAAGCCGGTGGTGGACACCAAGATGGACGTGGTGGAGAAGTCCGCGGTCACCGGCTTCAAGAACCTGCACGAGCTGCGCGACACCATCTTCCGCTACGGCGAGTTCAAGACCGCCGACGACGTGGGCCTGGTCCTGCCCGAGCCCAAGGTCCAGATGGTCGAAGTGGACATGAACGCGGCCCAGGACGCCAAGTACGACGAGTACGTCGGCAAGATCGAGGCCGCCCTGGAGTCCGACGACCCCGCCGACAAGGCGCAGATCCTCGGCCTGCTCGCCCGCATGGCCCTGGTCGCCATCCACGACCAGCTGGACGAGGGCTACGACTGGAAGA
>CAZHIK010001623.1:0-1652 GCA_964532635.1 uncultured Enterobacterales bacterium | reverse complement strand
GCGCATGGACAGGAAGGGCTTCCAGCCAGCGAACACGGCGGCCTGTCCAACCTCGGCCAAGTCGGCCACGACCAGGGCGTGGTCGGCGTCGGCGTCCATGTCGGCGTCGGCGTCCATGTCGGCGTCGGCATCGACATCCAGGTCGCCGTCGATGTCCGTGTCGGCGTCGAGGTCCATGTCGGCATCGACATCCACGTCGGCGTCGAGGTCCATGTCGGCGTCGACATCCACATCGACGTCCAGGTCGGCGTCGAGGTCCACATCGGCATCGACGTCTACGTCGGCATCGAGATCCGCATCGGCATCGGCATCGGCGTCTGCGTCGGAGTCGTTGCCACCAAGCAGGAGGCTGGCACCGATGAGGATGCCGCCCATCGCGAGAGAGCCGAGGTAGATACCGAGGAGCATGCGCGACCCGCCGAAGAAAGGGAACAAGCGGGAAAACCATAACGGAGCCCGGTGTCCTTGGCAGCAGCCCATCCGCGACCTCGGACACCGAACGCCCTGCCGTACGAGGCCCCCGAGAGGGGTATTCCCTCGCGGGGGCCGAAAGTGATTCGCGCGGGATCTACTGCAGCACGAGTACGCGGGACTGGTAGCCGTCGACGGTGACGGTGATGGAGTCGCCGGAGGCGGAGAAGGTGTCGCCGGTGAGTACGTCCACGTAGGTGCCATCGGAGGGGAGGCCCATGTAGGCTAGGCCGTTGGTCAGGCTGGCGCCTTGATCCGCCCGGTTGATGACCACCAGCACGTGGTCGTCGCCGGTGGTGCGGCCGAAGGCGTACAGGTGCTCTTCCTCCCACCACTGGCTGGTGGTGCCGCTGTACATGGCGGGGTGCTCGCGGCGGGCGGTGCCCAGCTCGGCCACGTGCCACAGCACGGACTCGTGCTGGTCCGGGTGGTACAGGCCGGCGGCCACATCGGCGATGCCCACCTCTCCGGTACCGATGGCGCTGGAGTACCACCACAGCGGGCCGCGATTCGACGGGTCCTTGTAGCCGGGGATGCCGAGTTCGTCTCCGTAGTAGACCAGGGGCAGGCCGGGGGCGGTGAGCAGGAAGGTCCAGGCCAGGTTCAGCTTGGAGTACAGGCTGCCGTCGGTGGTGACCTCGCCGGTCATGCACATGGAGTCGTCGCTGTCGGCCCAGCCGCCCGAGGCACCGTAGCTGGTGAAGCGGGAGACGTCGTGGTTGCCCAGGAACTGGGACATGATGGCGCTGCCGTAGGCGGCATCCGACGCCTCGCGAGAGGCGTAGAGGTCGGCCATGCTGGCGCTGTAGTCGATGAAGGTGCTGCGCACCGTGTAGTACAGCGGGAAGTCGAACTGGGCGTCCAGCAGGTGATCCCCGAGGTAAAGGGTGATCCAGTCGTAGCTCGAGGTGAAGGTCTCACCCACGGTGTAGAAGTCCTCGTCGCCGCCCACGTAGCTGTGCTCGATGTCTTGCTTCAGCCGGCCGGCGAGGTTGTAGGGCACCGAGATGGGCACGTGCTTGGCGCCATCGACCCGGAAGCCGTCCAGCTCGTACTCCTTGATCCACCACATGGCGTCTTCGACGATCTGGTTCAGCGGGTCGGGGTTGTAGAACTTGATGTCCGGCAGGTACTCGGCGAACCAGCAGGTCTCGGGGATGCGGTCGAAGTTGCTGTAGTCG
>CAZHIK010001622.1:0-1655 GCA_964532635.1 uncultured Enterobacterales bacterium | reverse complement strand
AGCAGTCCAATCCGAGGGCGACCTGGAACTCCATTCATCCACCATCTCAGGCACTCGTGAGGGTGCCAACCTGGGCGGCGGTGTGGGGATCTTCAACGAGGGCCCCAGTTCGCTGCTCGTCACCGACAGCACGATCACCGACAACCCGGTGGCAGGTGTCTGGATCAACGGGGAGGGCAGCTACCGGCTCTCGGGCAACAACGTGACGGGAAATATGGGAGTCCCGCACGGTGCGACAATCCGTTGCGGTGACGGGGTCTACGCCGTTGGGACTGCGGCTTGGAATGGCAGCTCCGGGCTGCTGATGGAGGACAACACTCTGTCCGGCAACGCAGGCGCCGGCCTGTTTCTGGACGACGCCGGGGTCCTGCTCGACGGCAACACCTGGTACGGCAACGCCCCGGATCTACTGGTGCAGGGCGAGGCCTGCCTGGCGCCACACGACGACTGGGCCGAAGCGCCCTCCAGCGAGATCTGTCCGACCTGGGATCGGCCCACCTGTGAGCTGGTTCTTCGATTCAACCTGGCAATCGTTGACATCGATCCCGCCATGTCTCCTCCCCCCAGTGCGCTGCGAGCACCCCTGCAAAGGTCTCGTGAACCGAGGCTTGCGAGCCCCGGCTGCCCCCTGCGCGAGCTCCGGGCTCTGCCCTCGAGGCGGTAGCCCCGCGGTTTGTGCTGCCGCCCGCGCAATGGGGAGAATGCCACGGAGGACGGCGAACATGGACGTCCGAGCCCGAGTCTCCACGCTGCTGGTCCTGCTGGGAGTGGCGGCGTGCGGGTGCGACCGGAAGCCGGGTCGGGCGAGTGACACCGGCGAGGTGCCGGACTGCGCCGTGGGCTACGTGACGGATCGGGGGGCGTGCGCTCCGGAGAGCTGCGGGGTGACCCAGTGACGCTGTTCATGACCACCGATCATGCCGGGGTGCGCCTGGGCGGGAGGTGTCGAGAGCTCGTGATACTGGATGCGAGTGGGGGGACGAGAGCACCCCAGGGATCGAGATCGACACGATGTACGGTGAGGCCGAGGTGTCGGGGCTGGTCGTGTAGGGGGCGACGGGAGCGGGGTTCGCGTCGGCTCGGGGGAGGTGCGGCAGGTGGATCTCTGGGTGGAGGGGACTGGGTATGCGGGCATCGTCGCGAGCCGGGGCGGTGGTCTGGCCCCCACCTCCCTGGAGGTGGAGGGCTGCACGCTGGCTGGAGACACGGAAGTTGGTGTCCTGGCCTTCGATGCGGGGACCGAGCTGGCGCTGGTGGACGCGCGGGTGTGGGGCACCCTGCCGGACGGGATCAGGGCCTTCGGATACGGCATCTCTGTCAAGGACGGCGCGGCGCTCACGGTGGAGGGCTGCGAGGTTGCTGGAAACTCGGCGTTGGGCGTCCTGGCTCACGACTCGGGCACCCCGATGGCGATCCGAGACTCGGCTGTCACCGGGGCTTCCCCAGGACCTTCGCAGCTGGGCGCCGCTGAACTACGCCCCTACGATTGGTCAGGACAGGTCGAAGGCATGTAAGGGAAAACGCTAGCCTTCTTCGGCCCACACCTGCCCGATGTAGATCGCGGTCTCAACGGCTTTTTCCATCGCTCGCACGGCCACCCACTCGAACTTGGAGTGGAAGTTCACGCCGCCCGCGAACACGTTCGGCGTCGGCAG
>CAZHIK010001621.1:0-1655 GCA_964532635.1 uncultured Enterobacterales bacterium | reverse complement strand
GTTCCTCTGTTTCGGCCTGCTCCTTCGTGGTTCGGGAGTCTAGTGGATTGAGATGCGCGAAGAGTTCGTAGCACAAACGGACGCCGTACTTTCCAGCATACTTGTTGCCCTTTGTCCCCTTCTTCTTCCCAGGGCGGCGGAACTCAAAGAACTGGATTTCTTCATTGCAGTCGCAGTTGTATCCGATCTCGTCGTCGGCGCAGGTTTTGTGCTGGTTGAACCGACATTCGCAGGTGTGCCCCTGGGTGTAGCCGACGTAGAGACACCGAGCACCTGGGGTGGCGTGTGGATTCTGTTTCGAAAACCCAGGTTCGTCTGTGAGGACATGAGGTTCTAATTCGATCACGTAGAGGTGAAATAGCCCGCATTTCTTGGGTCCGTCGCATGACGGACACCCAGGGCCCGATGTGCTCGCTTGGGGCTGTTCTTCCTTGGCCAGCCTCGTCGCAATGTCCTTTGCTTTCTCCAGGGAATAGCCGTATTTACCTGTCTCCTGGCCATCTGACTTCAGAACCACGAAACAGTCCTTGTCCCAGTCGTCTTTTCGCTTAACGACCTGGAAGGTACCATTAGACCAAAGGGGTGTCTCGCTCATTACGTCTCCATAGTTGGTCTTGCTGTTCTGCCCCTACTCTACGACATCGAACAATCTGATCACAACACCAGTTTGAGGCACCACCTCCGGGTTCTCCACCACCCGCGCCCGCGCCTCGATCTCCTTCCCGTCGTGCCCCACGAACACCGACCCATCCTCGAACGCCATCAGCCCCATGCGCTCCAGCTCCTCCATCCGGGCCATGGCCTCCTCGGCCAGCATGGGCTGCATGTCGTTCGCGGCGGCCCAGTCGCGCAGGCGCGGGCCTGACACGGGTACGATCGCGGGCAGCTTGAAGCCCATGTCCGGGGTGCGGATGGACTTGTTGCGGTACTTCTCGAGGTAGCGGCGGGCCACGGTGGCGGGGGTGCCGTCCTCGGCCTCGCGGTCGGCCTTGTTCAGCATGGCGCGACCCTGCTCCCAGTGTTCGCTGCCCAGGGCGGTCCAGAAGTGGACCACGGCGCCCGTGAGCGAGCTGTCGCCGTAGCCCTTGAGCGCGATGGCCATGTCCTCCCAGGCCCAGGCCATG
The DNA here is from genome assembly GCA_964532635.1 of uncultured Enterobacterales bacterium. Lineage (GTDB taxonomy): Bacteria > Myxococcota_A > UBA796 > UBA796 > JAFGLY01 > CALDOK01. The sequence continues at coordinate 531 of CAZHIK010001621.1, read as the reverse complement.
GCGTCGCGGGGGTCGACCTCGGGGTCCCACAGGGCGTAGTCCACCCAGGCGGTGGCCAGGACCATGAACTCGAGCTTGCGGCAGGCGCGCTTGGTCGCCGAACGGCCCGAGAGGTCGGAGACGTCGTCCAGGGCTTCGCGGAGGGGGGCGTAGTGGTAGCGCTTCATGACTTCAGCCGGTCGATGAGGGCGCTGGCGGTGCCGCCGCGGCCGCCGGTGAGGTCGGCGAAGGATTCGGCGTCCACCAGCACGCACACCTCGTCCTCGCTCATGCCGGATTTCTCGATCAGACGGCGCAGCAGGCGCTCCTGGCGGGTGGACATGGGCGGGTGCTCGGACCCGTTGGCGCCGAGCAGGTCGATCAGGGCGGAGTAGTGGTCGCGGGTGGTGGGCTCGGTAACGCCGAGCTTGGCCTGGGCGCAGGCTTGTTCCAGGGTGGTCGCGGTCGAAGCCAGCAGACGCTCGACCCGCGCGCGCTGGGCGGGCGTGGGGGGCAGGGAGGGACGTTCGCCATTGAGCGCGTTGCGCACCT
>CAZHIK010001620.1:0-1656 GCA_964532635.1 uncultured Enterobacterales bacterium | reverse complement strand
GAGCGCTTCTGGCGCACGTTGCGCGGGGGCTGCGTGGACTACCTGGGCGAGCTGCTCGAGGGCCAGGTCAAGGCCGTACGCACCTCCGGCCGTCTGACCGACAGCCCCTCGGTGCTCGTCGACGACGCCGCAGGGTTGAGCAGCAACCTCGAGCGCATCCTGCGGGGCGCCAACCGTGACGTGCCCGCCAGCCAGCGCGTGCTCGAGATCAACGCCGAGCACCCCATCGTGAAGAACCTGGCCCGCATGCACGAGCAGGGCCGCGGCGCCCTGGTCCAGGACCTCGCCTGGCTGCTGTTGGATCACGCGCGGCTGGCCGAGGGCGAGATCAAGGATCCGGCGGCCATGGTCGGTCGCCTGCAGAAGGTCATGCTCCAGGCCAGTCTGCCCACCCACGTGGATCTCGGAGTCGAGCCGGAGCCAGAGGCCTAGCCCTCACCCGAGCGCTCGAAGCGTTCGTTTCTCTGCCGCTTCGCGGCGGGTGCGGCGACTTGCAGCCCCAGGGACGCAGCACTATTATCCAGCGCCCATCGGCTGGATCTCGTCCAGGGGAGACCCCATGTCACAGTCGCGTAGTATCCTCCGTTCTTTCGGGATCATCGCTTGTTCTCTCGCCTTCGCGGGCCCGGGAGCGCTGGCCCAGCAGGCTGCGGACGCGCTGCCCAATCCCTTCGCCACTCCGGGCGCCGCTGGCGTGGGTGAAGGCTGGGTGGTCTACCCGGCCAACGCGGTGGGTGGCGGCATCGATCTGGTGGACGGGGCGATGGTGTTCAGCGACCCCAGCCCCCAGAAGAAGATCCGCGCTTGCATCGCCGATCCGGTGCCGGCCACAGGCCGCATCCGCGTGGTGGGTAGCTTCCAGCGTGAAGGCATTCAGACCAAGCTCGAGTGGCAGGGCGCCTGGCTCGACCTGGTGGCCAAGGACGCCAGTGGAAAGAGAGTCCAGGCCGACGGCTGGACCGGCAACGTCATCGCCGGCCCCACCGACAACGACTGGGAGGAGTTCCGCTACAGCTTCGTGCTGTCCGAGGGCACCAAGGAGGTGCGCCTCTGCGCCGAGCTGCGGGGCGCCACCGCGGGGACCTTCTCCTTGAAGGACGTGCACATCACCGATACCTCTGGCACCAGTCCGGGCAACGGCAAGAACGTGCTGTTCGTCGTGGTCGATGCTCTGCGCGCCGACATGCTGGGCGTCTACGGCCAGAAGAAGCCGCTGTCCCCCAACCTCGACGCCTTCGCGGCCGACTCCTGGATCGCCGACCGCGCCTGGGCCCAGTACACCTGGACCACACCCAGCGTGGTCTCCTACATGCTGTCTCAGCACGCGCGCCCCCACGGCTACACCTACGACACTCGCGTCACCTCCAAGGACACCAAGAAGCTCGCCGAGACCGTGCCCACCCTGGCCCAGGTGTTCCAGGACAACGGCTACGTCACCGCGGCTGTGAGCGCCAACGCCCGCGTCCGCCCTGAGCTGGGTGTGACCCGCGGCTTCGAGCAGTGGATGCTGCCGGGCCTTGACGAGTGGGTCGTGCGTCGCACCCTCGAGGATCTCGCCGTCTGGGCCGATGACGGCGCGCCGAACTTCTTCTACGTCCACCTCATGACCACCCACGTGAGCCTGCATCCCTCCCCCGAGGCCCAAAAGGCGGCCGG
>CAZHIK010001619.1:0-1661 GCA_964532635.1 uncultured Enterobacterales bacterium | reverse complement strand
CGGCGAAGTGGAGCATGGCCGATGGAAAAGCAAGAATGGTGCCTGAGGTCTGGTCCGAGAGGTCTGGTGTCGGTATTCGGGGTTCACAGCGTGGAAGGCTCGTTTCGAGGTTTGCGTGGCTGGCCGGACACCGTCGAAAACCGTCGAAAACCGTCGAAGTTTCGACACCTCGTTCGACAGTGGGCGCAGCGGGCGACAAGGGTCGCTCCGAAGTTCCCGATCCTGCGACAGGGTCGCCCCGAAGGTCTCGCCAGGGGGCTGGGCGGCTCCCTGTTGCGGAGCTCGCAACCGACGAACGTCGGTTTTCGGTGGTTGTCCACGCTGCCCCGGCCCGACGGTGGAAGTTCACCACGCCCCTGTCGCGAATCAGGGACCTTCGCTGCTGCCCTCGTTGCTCAGCGGGGGATGATCAGCCCGCCCCGTCGGAGTCGTGTCCGGTGCGGCGCCACCACCCCGCCCCGTCGGAGCCGTGCCCCGAGCGGCGCCGCCACCCCGCCAGCCCCAGCATCGTCAGCAGGCCCAGCACCGAGGCCGCTCCTCCCGCGCGCCCGGTGGCGGCGCAGTGGCAGTTGCGGAGCTTGCCGCCGTCGTACTTGTCCACCAGCGCCCAGACCGCGCCGTCCTTGTCCGAGGCGGTCAGGTCGATGGTGGGGCGATCGTCGTCGGGGCCCGCCACGAAGACGAAGGCGCTCTCCGCGGCCACGCCGGGATCGCAGCGGCTGTCGCCCCCTTGCTCTGCCCCTGCCACCAGCGCCGCCATCAGGCGATCGGCCAGGGCCTCGCCCTCGCTGTCGTGGAAGGCGGCCACCGCCTCGTCCAGCACAGCCTGGTCCACCAGGATGTTGCCTGCGGCTGCCATGTGCTCTTCGGCGTGTGTGCCCTTCCACTCGTCGCACTCGTCCCCTGTGTAGACCGCGCCGGGGCCCTCGAAGCCCACGATGGCGTACTGTCGGATGCCCAGGTCGTCATCGTACGCAGCGGCTGTGACTTCGGCCAGGGCCTCCTCGGGGGTGCCTCCACCAGCGAGGATCTCGGTCACGTCTTTGCGAGCCCCCATGTTGGTGCCGCACAGCGAGACCATGGCCCCCGCGTCGGGTTCCACTCGGCCGATCATCCAGACGAAGGGACCGCAGGTGGCCCCCACCGCCCCCACCTCGCGGGTGTCGGGATCCACGGCCACCATGGACCAGGTGGCGTGGGCAGCGCTGGGCGTGAGGGCGGCGAGGCCGACGCCAACGGCGAGCAGGGCGCGGAACATGGCTCCTCCTGGGTTCTGTTGACCAGGAATCTACACCGAAGCTGGGTGCGGTAGGGAACCGAGACTACCCTCGACAGGACAAACAGCCCTCGAACGGGCTAGCTTGCCCGCGGGTCCAACGCTCCGTTCAGGAGGTCACATGTTCGCTCTCGCCGCCCTGGCCGGTCTCGGCCTCACCCTCGCCCTCGCTCCCGCACACGCCGGCATGCTCGAGCGCCTGGTGGACACCGATGGTGCCCTCGACAAGAGCGACCAGATCCGCGATGGCGGCCAGTGGGCCGACATCTTCCCGGTAGATCTCCAGGCCGGAGATCGCTTGCTGGTGGAGATGGAGGGCTCCAAGAAGCTCAACACCTTCCTGGTGGTCAAGGTCCCCAGTGGCGAGGTCTACGAAAACGACGAC
>CAZHIK010001618.1:0-1664 GCA_964532635.1 uncultured Enterobacterales bacterium | reverse complement strand
CTCCATGAGTTCGTCCATGGTGCCGAAACCGCCTGGGAAGGCGATCAGGGCCGAGGCCTTGTAGACGAACCAGTACTTGCGCATGAAGAAGTAGTGGAACTCGAAGGCCAGCTCGTCGCTGACGTACTGGTTGACCCGCTCCTCGAAAGGCAGCGTGATGCCCAGGCCGGCGGAGCGGCCACCCTCGACATCGGCGGCGCCGCGGTTGGCGGCCTCCATCACACCTGGTCCGCCGCCGGAGCAGATGACGTACTTGCGGCACCCGTCACGATCCACGGACCACTCGGTGAGCATGCGCGACAGCAGCCGGGCGTCGTCGTAGTACTTGGCCAGGCGCAGCTTGCGCTCGGCGAGCTTCACTGCACGCGCAGCCTCGGGCCGGGCCTCGGGGGCCGCAGCGGCGAGCTCCCTGCGGTCGTGCTCGAGCCGGGAGCGGGCGACCTCGGTGGACAAGGGTCGTGCAGAGCCGAAGATCACGAGCATGTTCTCGACGCCTTCGGCTTCGAAGCGCTGCCGAGGCTCCTCGTACTCGCAGAGGATGCGGATGGCGCGGGCAGCGCGGCTGTTGAGGAACGCATCGTTGGCGTAGGCTTTTTCCGGGGCCATGGACTGTCCGTGTTCGGGAACCCCACCAGTCTATGGGCTGTGACGAGGTCGGCAAGGCCTGGTGGGCAAATGCAGCCGGTCTCGAATGCCAGGTGACACAAACCCGTCGGGGCGGTGTCCTGAACGTGAACGGCGAGTCCGCTCACTCGGACCCCGTCCAAGGTCTGGCACCCCCAACTACCGCAGGAGCGAGGAAAGATGCGCTTTGCACTCCCTCTCATCGGCCTCGGCCTGGCCCTCCAGGGCTGCATCATCTACGACCACGACTGCCCCGGCTGCGATCCCGAGCACCCCGATCGCCCACACGACGACCCCTGGGACGACGACTGCGACGACGACCCCGAGGATCCCTGTGACGACGACGACACCGACGATGATCCCACGGACGACACCGGGGACGTCGAGCTGCCGCCGCCGCCCGACTACGGCTTCTACCTGACCCCCGACGAGGCGGAGCAAGGCGATGTGTTCATCGCATCGCTCAAGGCCGACGGTGAGGACGAGCTGGAGCTGGCGGGCATTGCCGACATCGAGCTGTTCGGCGACGTGGAGATCCTGGCCGAGGACCTGCGCAGCAGCGAGATCCTGCTCACGGTCCAGGTGGCGGGTGACGCCGCCCCCGGCATGGTGGACCTGCTGGTGGAGCTGGACGACGGCTCGGCGAGCTTCACCGACGGCATCCTGCAGATCTTCGAGGACGGCAGCGGCCACGAAGCCGGCAGCTCCGACGACGGCAGCGATCCCTGCGACGAGTAGGCCTGCTTCCTCGACGCTACGCCAGCCCCCGCTCCACGGCCTTCACCAGGTCTTGGATGCGGGGGTCGCCGCTGCAGAGGGTGGACAGGCGGCGGACGGCGGCGCGGCTGCGCAGGCGGTGGATGACGCCACGCCAGAAGCCGTCGAGATCGGGGCCCCACACCCCGGCCAGGTAGGGGGCCAGGCTGCAGTCCGGGTGTTCTTCGAGGAGCACCGCGGCAGCGTGCCGCGCCGGCTCGAGGGCGCCGTGGGCGAGCAGAGCCGCTGCGGGCTCGGGGCGGCCGGTGAGGGCGGCGGCGGCC
>CAZHIK010001617.1:0-1667 GCA_964532635.1 uncultured Enterobacterales bacterium | reverse complement strand
GGCACCACGACACGGCGGTCCCAGGCCAATTGCCCGCGATCGAGCACCTTGCGCAACATCTTCTGCAGAAGCTGAGCGCTGCCGGACTTCAGGTGGGTCTCCGCATCCCTGATGGCATCGAGGAACCGGCAGCGGAAGTGGCCGCGGAGTTCGGGTTCGGCACCGAACCGATTCGACAACTTGCCCCCGTAGTGCTTCCCCACGAATCTGCCTTCATCGATCAGCCACTCAATGGCGTGGGACGACTTCTGCGGATCTGGAGCATCGCCGTAAGACTCTCGCAGCTTCTGGTATGCCTCCTTGTGCTTCTTGGGCAGCTCGTAGACATACGACAGCTCCGCCTCCCACGGGAACTCGAACTTGGTGAGCCATGAGGCCACGGCAGCCTTGTCCTCCGGGGGATCATCTTCCTCGACCTGGATGGTCGCGGTCACGACGATGTGAGGCGGATCATCGGACTGCAGCGACTCGTAGTGGAAATCATGGAGCGATGGCGCGCCTGTGCCCGGCAGAAAGACCATCCTCATGGCACCAAACAGGGCGCTCTTTCCGGCGTTGTTCTCGCCGATGATGACGTTCAGGCCCCTCCTGAACTCGATGGTGGTGTCGGCGAAGCAGCGGTAGTTCTGTACACGAATCCGCGAGATGTGCATCGTTCCCCCAGTGGCCACGAAGGCCGTTGACCAGGACGTTCTTCCGTAGCGCGCTCGAGATTGTCGGCAACCTTGCGCCAAATGCCCTCGGGGCATGGTGACACAAGCGGCCGACCCGCGGATCAGCAGGCCCATGAAAGCAGGCGTTTGCCGAAGCGCCCTGCCCTCGAGGCCCTCCATTCCAGGAAGCACCAGCCAGCTCCATGCTACCCTCCGTAGCTCCGAATAGGGGACTCCCATGCCCTCCTCCCTGCTACACCTCACCCTCCAGTCCCTGGCCCGCCTCGAGGCCGTTGGAATCCCGCGCCAACCCCGCCTGACCGATCCGGATCGGACCCTCTGGAAGGTCTTCCGGCGGCGACTGGCCTACCGGGACTTCATCGCCCTGCTCCACGAGGACGGTGCCCAGGCCTTCCCGGTCCCCTTCGACCTTGCGGCTTGGTCCGCGAACCCGCTCGGCGCCATCGACGAAGACATGGCTGAGCTGCTGATCGAGGAATCCACCCTGCCCCCCGGCGGGGACTACCTGGCCTTCCTGCGCTTCGCCGCTCGCCATCTCGAGCATCCCGACGGCGGTCGCCTCTCCGAGCTTCCCCGCATTCAGCGCCACGAGCGCGTGCTCGAGCTTCCCGGCACCTCGGGTCGCGCCGCGGCCTACCTCTGCCAACAGCACGACGACCTCTCGTACGACGACCCCTTCGTCTTCCTCGCGGACGACGACACCGACCGCGTGCTCGTGGGCCTGGCCGCGGTAGAGCTGCGTGCCAACCCGCCCACGGTCCTTACGCGCCAGGCCCTGCAGGCCCGGCTCGACAAAGGCGAACGCTACGACCGCGTCATCGCGCTGCGCGAACACGAGCCAGCTCGGGCGCTGGTCGAGGAGCTGAGTTTGGAGCGAGAGGTGGTGTGGGCATGACCAGCGCCGCCACCAGCAGCCCCGGCCTCAACACTTGGGTCCGGACCCTGTCCGCCGAGGACACGGCCGCCCTGCTCGACGTCGCCCGGCCCGGCCAG
>CAZHIK010001616.1:0-1668 GCA_964532635.1 uncultured Enterobacterales bacterium | reverse complement strand
ATGGGCCACAGCCCAGTCTCGATTCCGATGGAACCCAGGCTCTGCAGGGTGGAGTCGTGCAGCAGGCTGCCGATGGTCTCCTGGAGCATCCCCTGATCCTGCACCAGGCTGGTGCCCGCCCCGGTCTCGTGGCGGTCCTTCAGCAGCAGGTAGTTGTCCACCGCCATGGGCAGCAACAGCACCACGCCGCTGATCACCATCGATACCACAGCGCCCCAGCCTCGACGGCGAAGGATCCACGGCAGCAGGGCCACCGCGCCGGCCGAAGCGGCGATGGCGTAGGGATGGTGGTGGACGGCCAAGGCCAGCAGGATCCCGAGCAAGGCCCCCAGCGACCAACCCCGGCGAGCCGATCCCTGCAGCATCGGCGCCAGCAGCAGCGCCGCCACCCACAGCGCCGCGGCCAGGGCCACCGGCGCCAGGTAGGTCTGGGCCCCGCGGTGGGGGTGCCCCAGCAGCACGGGCCACACGGCGTACATGCCCGCCGCCCCCAGCCCCGTGAGCCACCCCCCCAGGCGCCGACCTGCCAGGCCCATGAAGAGCACACCCAGGGCGTGGGTGATGGCGTACAGCGCCAACATGCTCCGCAGGCCGCTGGCCGCGGCCACCATGGGCACCATGCTCCAAGCCTGCAGTGCACCGAAGCGGAAGTCCCCGCCCGCGCCGCGCCACGGGAAGTCATCCCCCCGGACGATGGCCAGAGCCCGCAGGAAGGGGTGCAGGGCGTCCATCACCATGCGGGCCTGGTCCAGCCCCGCCAGCCGAGCCCACAGCCCCAGGCCGGTGACGATCACCAGGGCCGCGACACCGGCCCACAGCACCAGGCGAGGCCAGGGCTGCTCTCGATCCCACCCAGCGACGTTGTCCGGGCTCACGATCCGCCGATCCGGGAGTCCAGGAAGTCGATGATCTCGTCGAACTCGTCCTGGTAGGAATACTCGACCGTCAGCACCGACACCGAGGTGCCGGAGAGCTCGTTGATGGCCGGGTAGTAGGGGTAGAGGGCCGGGATGGTGTCGTCGAGAACCCAGCCCTTCCAGATGTCGTAGTAGGTGCTCTGCAGGTCCGAGACCAGGGCCTCCACCGGCGGGTTGTCCCGGATGGCCAGGTTCCATGCCGCCGAGCCCCCCGAGTGCCCCACCACCGCCAGCCGGGTGTGGTCGACGGCATCGAGCCAGCGCATGTACTTGACGGCCAGCAGGCTCTCGTAGATGCGCATGGCCTCGAGGGTGAAGCCCTCGAGCAGCAAGGTGCGGGCCGCCTCGTCCTCGCTCTCGTCCCCGCCCATGCCCCTGAAGGTGATGGTCATCAGAGCGTAGCCGTGGTCGGGGTAGTCGCGACCGAAGAGGTCCTCGAGCACGTCACCCGCCTGCTGGCCGTGGCCGTGCACGCTCAACACCCCAGGAACCGGGGCGCTGTCGGCGCCGTCGGGCAGCAGCAAGATCCCGAAGAAGCTGCCCACCCACGGATCCTCCATGATGAAGTGCCGCTCGGTGTAGCCGCCTTGGTCTTCCTCGTGGACGACCGTGACGGTCAGCTCACGGTCGTCCATGCCGTCGAGCAGAAAGTCCATGTTGAGGGCCGAGCCCACGACGGCGTCCAGCTCGTTGCCGCTCACGGCGTCAGCGGCCAGCACCTCGACCTCGCCGTCCTCGATGGCCTCGAGCT
>CAZHIK010001615.1:0-1668 GCA_964532635.1 uncultured Enterobacterales bacterium | reverse complement strand
AGGAGTTTCGACCGATGCGAATGTATCGCTCCGCGCGCGGTTCACCCCCGCCCGCTGATACCGGGCTTCGGGAGGGGATAAACCCCTCCCCTACATCGATTCGTGGAACATCTCGGGATCGGTCAGAATCCCTGTGGCCGACTACTAGGGCGCCGCGACCTCCAGCTCGAAGCCGTCCAGCACCAGCCCCGCCGCGGCCGTGGCCTCCTCGAGCAGCCCGGAAGGCCAGCGCTCGAGCAGCCCCAGGTCCAGTGGGAAGATGCGCACCCGTGTTCCAGCCAGCACGATCAGGCCCGAGCCGTCCGGGAGGAAGCCCACTCGAACCACGATGCCCTCCAGGTGAAGGCGCAGGACCGCCCTTCCGGCCTCGAGGTCCCACAGGATGGCCAGCCCGTCGTCCCCCACGCTGGCCAGCCAGCGGTCATCGGGGGAGAACGCTACCCGGTTGACCCACTGCTCGTGGCCCTCGAGCCGGGTCAGCACCTCACCGTCCTCGAGGTCCCACACCAACACCTCCGGGTCCTTGCCGCTGGAGGCCAGCCGCCGGCCGTCGCTCGAGAACGCCAGCCCAGTGACCCAGTCCTGGTGCCCACCGAGGGTCCGCAACAGCCCACCGCTGACCGCGTCCCGCAGGTGAATCCGGCCTCGCCCGTCGCTGGTGACCAGCTGCCCGCCATCGGGAGTGAAGGCCACACCCCAGGTTCCCCCGTCCTCCGCAGCGATCTCGGTGGCCGCACCGCTGGCCAGGTCCAGCAGGTTGGCGCGCCCGTCCAGGGTGGTGAGCAGCGCCCGCTCGCCGTCGGGGGACAGCCGCAGGCTGCGGAGGCCGCGGGCCAGCACCGGAAAGCGCTGCAGCTCTCGCCCCGAGGAGAGCTCCCACAACCGCAGGGTGCCGTCGAAGGCCGCGGTGACCAGCCGCTCACCCGAGGGCAGGAAGGCGACCTGGTTCACGGTGTCCCGGTGACCCTCCAGGACGCCGGTGCGCTGCCCCGTGGCCAGGTCCCACTGCTCCACGGTACCCTCAGCGCCTGCGGTCACCAGCTCGGCGCCGCCGGGATGGATCGCGAAGCCGTAGGCCGGGCGGGCGGTGGGGAGGCGGGTGACGGCGCCACCACCCATGCGCCAGAGCCTCACGCTGCGGTCGAAGGAGCCGGTGGCCAGCCAGCGACCATCGGAGGAGAAGGCCACCGTGCGCACACCGTCATCGTGGGCCAGGACCCGCTGCAGGCGACGGCCGGTGTCGGGATCCCACAGCTGCACGCTGCGGTCGTGTGACACACCGGACACGATGCGGCCGTCCGGGGCCCAAGCTGCCTGGTTGACCGGATGTATCCCGCTCTGCAGAGTGGCCACGGGCTCTCCGCCCGCCAGATCCAGCACCCGCGCTCGACCGCTCATGCTGGTGGTGATCACACGCGTACCGTCGGGGGAGAAGGCCAGGTCCTGGACGTCATCCCCGGGAGACAGCAGCTCCCGGAGCAAGGCACCGGTGTCGGGGTCCCACAGCCGCACGGTGCCATCCATCGCAGCCGAGGCGAGACGGGAGCCGTCGGGGGCGAAGTCCACCGCCCAGACCACCGAGCCGTGCCCCGTCGTGCTCCGGAGCTCCTCACCGGTGGTCGCGCTCCGGAGCACGCTGCCGTCTTCGGCCACGCTGGCCACACGATC
>CAZHIK010001614.1:0-1671 GCA_964532635.1 uncultured Enterobacterales bacterium | reverse complement strand
CACCGACGCCGACACCGACGCCGACACCGACGCCGACACCGACGCCGACACCGACATCTACGAGTTCGGCGAGCTGGCCACCTACATGGCCGACAACGATCTGGACCTGCCCACCATGCTCGACGCCTGGATCGTGAGCGCCCAGGACGTCTTCGATGGCGGGCTCGACGCCTACTTCATCGTGGACCTGCGCACCGGTGACAAGGACGGCAACGGCGTGGTCGACTACATCGACGGCCACATCGAGGGCGCCCACAGCGTGGGCCTCGGTGACGTCGCGGAGTACGTCGCTACCAACAACACCGGAGACCTGCCCGTGCTCGTGTATTGCTACACCGGCACCACCTCCGCCCAGGCAACCATGGGCCTGCGCCTGCTGGGCCACGACGCCGTCTCCCTCAAGTGGGGCATGAGCGGTTGGCACAGCGACTTCGACCTGTGGTCCGCGGCCACCGGCGACGCCGCGCTGGACTACGACTCCTGGACCATGGACACCGAGATCCCGGCCCTGGGCAGCTTCGATGATCCCGAGGTCGCGACGGGTGAGACCGATGGCCTGGCCATCCTCGAGGCCCAGTTGGCCGCCAACGTCTGGGACGAGACCCACAAGGTGGTTGCGGCGGACGTGTTGGCCGCCCCAGAGGACTACCAGATCTTCAACTACTGGGGTGTCGAGGACTGGGAGCACTACGGCCACATCGACGGTGCCTACCAGATCACCCCCGGCGAGATCGGCCTGGCTGATCTCGAGATCTTCGATCCTGGCGCCACCATCGTGATCTACTGCTGGACCGGCCAGACCGCCGGCATGTTCGAGTCTTGGCTGCGGACCCTCGGCTACGACGCCAACACGCTGGTGTACAGCTCCAACGCCATGATCTACTCGAGCCTCGAGGGTCACAAGTGGAGCGCATCGGCCGACCTGCCCTACGTGACCGGCGAGTAGTCCTACTTCGCTGATTCGTTCTGCGGCGCCTGCCAGAGCTCCTGGCGGGCGCCGCTCGCGATCCGGCGCCAGCCGGCAGCCTCGAGGGCGACGCGGGCGATCTCGACGTTGTCGTCCAGCTCGCCGGGGTGCAGCATCACCTGGGTGATGCCCTTCTTCTCGAGGGTCAACACATCGGGAATGGTGGGGTTGGGCAGGTCCTCGACCGGGTCCAGGGACCGCCAGCCTTCCAGCCAGGGGTGCTGCTCGCCGCTGGAGACGCCGTTGAAGTCAGGTGCCCAGGGCGAGGACGCCCCGTGGGCGATGGCGTAGTACAGCAGGTACCGGGCCCGGGGGCGGGAGCTGTTGATCTCACCTGGGGTCTTGGCCACCGGGCCGGGGACCTCGAGCAACACGGTGGGCTGCACGGGAGCGTAGGTCCGAGGCAGCTCCACCGGGGCCGTGGGCAGGATGGGCTCCACCGGCGACAGCAGCAGGATCTCGGCGGCGACGGCGAAGCCCAGCAGTCCACCCCAGCGCCAGCGGCCAGCGATGGCGGCCACCACCGGCGCCCCCAGGAACAGGGCGGCGGCCACGATGCGGTAGGGGAAGCGCACCATGGCCAGGCCCGGCAGCTGATACCAGGGGCCCACACCGAGGGCCAGCAGCCAGCACAGGGCTGCTCCACCGGCCAGCCAGGGGCGTCGTCGGGCCCCCATCACGTACAGCACCAGAGGGAGCCAGCC
>CAZHIK010001613.1:0-1671 GCA_964532635.1 uncultured Enterobacterales bacterium | reverse complement strand
CTGATGCGCAAGCACGGCATCAGCAGCCGGGACGTGCTGGACGGCTGACGGCCTGGCTCGGCGCTGCGCTCGAGGGCCGCGTGGATGATTCCACGGCAGGCAGAAGCGGAAGCGGAAGCCCCGTCGCGTGAAGTGGACTCCAGACTGCATACGACGACATCCACGCTGAGCCCCTGTCAGATCTGAGGTGTCACGTGCAGGTGTACTTCTACAGGCCTTCGAGGAAGAGGCCGCCGCGATCCGCCGGTACCTCGGACCGGACGTTGACGCTGGCTTCACGCACCAGACCATCCAGGAGTCCGGACGAACCGTTCCGCCTGCGCGCCTGATCAGCACACGGACGCAGTCCATCCTGCCAGCGGACTGGGGGGCTCACCTGGACGCTGTGCTCACCCGCAGCACGGGCTGGGACCACCTCGCCGCCTGGGCGGCCCAGACCGGTCCCGGGATCGCCTGGGGCTACCTTCCCCTGTGCTGCCACCATGCCGTTGGCGAGCACGCGACGATGTGATCGGAACGCCCCACAGCGCCTTCAACAGCGAAGAAGCGGTGGAGCGCAAGTCCGACCACGCCGTCCAGCAGGTGCGCTCCTGGCTCGCCGATGGGGTGTTCCTCTGGCCGATGCCCTAGCAGCTCACCGAACCCGGACAGTTCCTGTCCGTCGCATCGATTCCCGGCGTAATACGTTCTTTATCAGTGATGCGCGGGAGGTCCGATGTACGCCGTGACGCCGTCCGTTCCCGAAGCCCGTTTGCTCGATCAACGCATCCTCGAGGCCCACTCCAGGCTGGCCCGGGCCGAGCGAGACCTGGCCTTGCTCCTGGCCGAGATGGCGGCGGGCAAGCACTACCTGGACCTGGGCTACGCCAACATCGGCCAGTACGCCGAGGTGAAGCTACAGTTGGAGCTGCGAAAGACGCGGGGGCTCGTCCGCATCGGGCGCGCGTTGCCGGAGATGCCGCTGATGGACCAGGCGTTCGCCTCGGGCGATCTGAGCTGGACCAAGGCTCGCGAACTGCTGGCCGTTGTCACGCCCGAGGTCGAGGCCGAGTGGGTCGAGCTGGCCTGTCGGACCACCAGCCGCGAGTTGGAGCGAGTGGTCGCCGCCCACAGCCCTGGTGGGCAGCCCAGCGACAAGGATGTGCGGGACTCCGGCCCCGTGCGGATGTGCTTCGAGATGGAGCCTTCCGAGGCCGAGCAGGTCCGAACCTTGCTGGCCTCCCTGCGGGCCTCGGCGGGGGTGTCGCGGGGAGAGGTCGGTGATGGGGCTCTGCTGGCCCAGGCGGCAGCAAGGCTGATCAAGGACCTGCCAAACACCGAGGCCCCCACGGACGAGCGCTTCCGCATGGTGATCGAGCACTGCCCGAGCTGTGGGCGGACCGTGGCAGCCGATGCGGAGGTCTCAGTGACCCACGTGGGACAGGCCTGCTGCGATTCCGAGATCCTCGAGATGCGCGAGGGGCACGGGCGAGGGACGCTCACACGCACCATCCCGCCGACGACGCGCCGAGCTGTCCTGCAACGCGACAAGCACTGCTGCCAGGTCCCCGACTGCAAGAATCGTCTATGGCTGGACATCCACCACCTGGAGTACTTCCGCCACGGTGGGGATCACTCCGAAGACAACCTGATCACGCTCTGTTGTACCCACCATCAGCTGCTGCACGACGG
>CAZHIK010001612.1:0-1673 GCA_964532635.1 uncultured Enterobacterales bacterium | reverse complement strand
CCAGCTCGAGGTCCGCACCGAGCAGGCCCACAGGCACGGTGTCGACTCTGGGGACGTCGCCGCCCCAGCGGTAGGCGTGGCCCACCACCAGCTCACCGATCAGCTCGCCGAGCACGTAGTTGAGATCGGAGCGGTGGTGCACGTGGGCCAGCCAGGGCTCGTAGCGCCCCGCCATGGCGGCCCAGTCCACCCCGTGCATCCCGGGATCGTAGAACCAGTCCCGCTGGATGCGCCAGGCCTCGGCGAAGATCTGGGGCCACTCCAGGGCCGGATCCGACCAGGCCCGCATGTCGGCCAGGTCCAGGGCGCCGTCGCTGGGCTCGGGATCGTCTCCCGTGCCCACGATGGCCCAGCCGCTGCTCCCTTCGTAGAGCAGCTTCTCGCCATCGGCGCTCACCACGTAGCGCTTCACACCCTCGATCATGGAGCTGGCCTCGCGCTCCTCGGGCTCGTAGCGCATCAGCACCGCGTCGCCGTGGTCGGGGTGGTCCACGTACAGCAGCCGCCCCTCGGCAGCCGCCTGCAGGTCGTCGAGCTTGCCGGCATCCACAGGCAAGGCCAGGATGCGCCGCTGCAGCCCCTCGGCGTCCACCCGTACCTCAACCTGCACTTCCTCGGGCTCCTCGTCCTTGCCCTTCTCGCCCTTCTTCTTCTTGCCCTCGGGTTCGGCCTCCTTCACCGGCTCCTCGTCACTGCGAGGGGCCAGGGGCGAAGGTTCGTCTGCGGCCAGCACGGCCACGTACAGGTGCCGGTGCAAGGGGCGGTGCAGGCGGCTCATGTCGAGCCAGGCCGTGTTGAGGCCCTGGTCGGTGCTGGCCGCGAAGTACAGGTACCTGCCGCAAGCCGAGAAGGCTGGGGCGATGGCGTCGGCCAGGCCGTCGCTGAGCTGGATGTGGTGTCCGGTGGCCAGCTCATAGAGGAAGACGGCTCGCAGGTGGTTGGGCTGGTGCACGGTGTAGGCCAGCCACGCGCTGTCGGGCGACCAGGCGCTCTCGAGGGCCTGGTAGGGGTGGTCGTAGCGGTCCTCGGCCACGAGCACCGGCGCTCGGCGCTCGAGGTCCATCAGCCACAGCTTCATGCGCTTGTCGGTGTAGGCGATGAAGCGACCGTCGGGGGAGATGCGGGGCTGGTAGTAGAAGGTGGGCTCACCCAGGGACACCCGCTCGGCGGCCCCACCACCCATGGGGTCCAGCAGGTCCAGAGCGTACTCGCCCGCACTGTCCGAGACCGCCAGCACGGTGGCGCCATCGGGGCTCCAGGCCGGGTAGCGGTCGTGGACCCCCGGGCTGCGGGTGAGGTTGCGCACGTCACCGTGCTCGGCGGGCACCGTGAAGACCTCGCCCCGGGCGCCGAACGCGGCACGCTGCCCTGTGGGGGAGATGGCGAAGGACTCCACCCGGTCTCCCAGGTCCACCCAGTGGGCCCGGGCCGCGGGGAGATCGGCGGTGACGCGGATGTCCAGCGGGGCCACCTTCCCGCTGGCGGGTTCCAGGAGGTGGAGGCGGCCGGCCTGCTCGTAGACGATGCGGGAGCCGTCGCTGCCCGCGGAGCGCACGTCCAGGTCGGCGTGGTAGGTGACCTGCTCCACGGTGCCGTCGGCCCGCTGCACGAAGATGTTGGCCGCGCCCTGGCGGTCGGAGATGCAGTACAGCTCCTCGCCCACGAACAGGGGC
>CAZHIK010001611.1:0-1674 GCA_964532635.1 uncultured Enterobacterales bacterium | reverse complement strand
CCCGGCTGGGCAGCGTCTTTTCCAGAAACGCCAGCCCAGGGGGCTGATGACCCAACTGCTCGACGGAGCCGCCGAGGCTGGGATCTCCCTGGTGGTGAACTACATGGTCGGAGTCCCCGGGGTGGACCCTGCAAAGGAACAGCGAGAGCTCGACTGGGTACGACGACAGCTCTTGGACCGCCCAGGGCTCATCGCCCACCTCGAGCTGAACACGATGCAGCTCGAGCGGCTGTCTCCGCTCGGTCGAGAGCCGAAGCGCTACGGCCTGGAAGTCACGATGTCCTGGCCTTGGGCGAGCGTGATGGCGTGGGAGCCCGTGAAGGCGACAACAACGAACCCGGGTCCTACCCCCTCCCCCGCCCCGTCACATTCCCACGCGCCAGCACCTCGTACACCCCCTCGGCCTCCCCGGTCAACATCACCGGCGGCTCGCGGTCCAGGAACCCCTGCACCACGCCACCCACGATCCGATCCAGCGCCGCCAGATCATCACGATCCGCCAACGACTTCACCCGCCCGTTGACCACGGCCACCCCGCGCCGCCCCAGCTCTCGCAGGGCCCGGTCCAGCAGCTCGAAGACCTCGCCGTGCCGCGACAGCACCCCGCGCTGGATCAGCCCCCGCTCGATCAACAACAGCTGCGTCGCGTAGGCGTTCGAGCGCCCCGCCTCGATCCAGGCCAGGGTGCCCTGGCCCATGCCCACGTCCTTGGAGAAGGCCCGCTGGGTGACCTTGGCCTCGCTGCGCAGCGCGCCCAGCAGCCGGCCCAGCACCAGGGGAAACTCGACCTCGACCAGATCCATATCGACACTCTTGAGTGGTAATGTTACTCAGATGATGTATCAACCATCGCTCATCCGATGCCGTACCCAGCACGCACCCGCGCCGCAAGCACCGCGAGCCTCGAGGTCCCACTGCCTGCCGAGGCCCTCGCCGCTGATCCCCGCGACCACCAGCCCGGCACCATCGCCCACGCCCTCGCCCGCGCCTACCAGGCTGACCACGGCCCCATCCGCCTGGACCGCGAGCCCGCAGTGGACGATCTGGTCATGGAGCGCGACGCCAGCTCCGGCCTCCCCTTCTTCGTGGCCACCCTAAAGCCCGGCTACCTGGCCGCCGACCTCAACGACCCCCGCATCCTCGTCGACAAGCGCGACGACGACCGCGCCCTGCGGCACGCCCAGGCCCGGGAACACTCCCACACCGCCCGCACCCAGCGCCGTCGCCAACAGCGCGAGCTCGAGCGCCTCCAACTCCGGGCGGCCCTGGTGGCCTCCCCCGCCACCCCGGTCACCGCCACTGAGGTGGCGAAGGCCCTGGGCCTGCGCATCGGCGACGTGCGCCGGGCGGCCCCTCCCCTCTCCACCATGGGCCGCAAGCGCGTCGCGCCCTTCGGCGCCTGGGCCGCGGCCCTCGATCTCGAGGTGTTCGATGGCACGACGCAGGACGACCAAGCCCAAGCCCGCCGAGGTAGGCGAGGCGCGCCTGACGGTGATGGCGGACCGCGGCTGCCGCGAGGGAGACCGCTGGTACTGGAGGGCCCGGAGGAGGGGCGAGCGGGACACGCTGTGGACGGGGTGGGCCACCCGCGACGAGGCCATGACCACCGTCGCCAGGCTCGTGGCCCGCGGCCTGCCAAGCCCCGCCCGCTGGGAGGCCCACGTCGCCCCGAGG
>CAZHIK010001610.1:0-1676 GCA_964532635.1 uncultured Enterobacterales bacterium | reverse complement strand
CGAGCTCGCCCAGGTTGGACAGGCGATCGCCCAGCGCAGCGAGGCTCGAGTCCACGGCCAGCGCCAGCTCTTGGTCGCTGCCCATGAGGAACACTGGCGGTTCCTGCGACGGAGCTTCGAGCGAACCCGCGCACGCACACAGCAGCGAGACGGCGGCGGTCGTGAGGGCGTGGCGGAAGGCGAACACGGCGACTCCTGCCCCCCCAGTGCGGGTGCTGGAGACGAGAATAGCCCAAGGCCGGGGGCTCCGGAACCGCTAGACCACATTCTTGCGGCCAGCGCCGCCGTTCACCCCGACGAACGTCGAACAGCCGCCCTTGCTCGCTGGCTCAGCCACCCGCGCCGAAGAGTCCCAACTGCTGGTAGCCCGGGTCCCGGGACTTGGGCTTGGCGGCGCTGGCGTGGCGCTCGAGCAGGCGCTCCCGAATGTCCCTGAGGGACGGTGAAGATTCCATCTCCCGCACCGCGCCCCGCCAGGCGCGCTTGGCGGCCCGGCAGAGGTAGAGCCGCTGGCGAGCCCGGGTCATGCCGACGTAGAGCAGACGGCGCTCCTCGTCCAAGGCCTCGGCCTCGAGGGCCGCTGGGCCGAAGCGCAAGGGGAGCACGCCGTCCTCGAGGCCCACCACGAAGACCACAGCGAACTCGAGGCCCTTGCTGGCGTGCATCGTGAGCAGGGAGATGCGCTCGGCTCGCGGATCCCAGCTGTCGGCCTGCAGTCCCAAGGCCAGCTCGGACAGGAAGCGGTCGAGATCCTCGCCGCAGCGCCGAGCCAACGGCTCCAGCAGCTCCACGGCATGCTCGAACTCGGGCCGCCGCTCGGGTAGCCCGTGGATGAGCGCCTCGGAGGCCGCCACCACGCGATCCAGGACGGGGCCGGGGAGCCCGGCCTCGAGCAGGGCCTGGGCCAGCGCTCGCACGGCGGGCAGCTCCGACAGTGGCTGGTGGGAGCGGCGCTGGTAGGGCATCCCCGAGCGCGCCAAGGCCTCGATGAGAGCATCGGCCTGAACCTCGGTGCGGTACAGCACGGCGATGTCGGAGAACGCCAGATCCGCCGCGCGGCCGTCATCGGAGCGGCCCGAGTCCAGGGAGAAGAAGCTGTGGCCCCCCAACACCTTCTCGAGGGTGTGGACCACGAACTCGGCCTCGGCCTTGTCGGTGGGAGCCTCGTGGAACACCACCCGCTGCGGATCGTCCAGGATGGCTTCCACCGGCCGCAGCTGGGGCTCGCTACGGGTCACCACCTGGATGCTGGCCTCGACGATGTTGGGCCCGGATCGGTAGTTGCGCCCCAGCCGCAGCACCCGCGCGCCCGGGAAGTCCTGGGGGAAGCGATCGAAGCAGCCGGGGTCGGCGCCCCGGAAGCCGTAGATGCTCTGGTCGGGATCGCCGATGGCGCAGATGTTGGCGTCCAGGGGCGGCACCAACTGGCGCACGAGGCGCCACTGCGCCGGGTCGATGTCCTGGTACTCGTCCACGCTGATCCAGGGCCAGCGAGACCACAGGGAGCGCCGCAGCTCGGGGTAGGCCTCGAGCAGCTCCACCGGCAGGGTGATGAGCTGGTCGAAGTCCAGCAGGCGGCGCTCCGCCAGCAGCTGTTGAAAGCGCACCACCTCGGGATCGTTGCCCTCCAGCTCCGCCAGCGTGCCCGTGCGCCGCGTGCGGCTCAGGTCCCGGAG
>CAZHIK010001609.1:0-1682 GCA_964532635.1 uncultured Enterobacterales bacterium | reverse complement strand
GCTGTCGATGCTCATGAGCAGGTAGCCCTGATCCGGGTCCCGCCGCTCGGGGTCATCCACGAGCAGCTCGGCCACCGGGATGGCGCCTGGCAACGGGTCGGTCTGCGCGCTGATGCTGTCGGAGCTCCAGGCCGCGCCGTCACAGTCGGCGGCCAGGCGCAGTTCCACCTCGGCCCCGTAGGGGATGCCCAGCAGCAGCTGCTCCTGGGCTCCTGCCTGGCGGTCCTGGGGAGGGCTCGATCCCCACTCCTCACCGTCGAAGCGGTACTCCACCCAGCCGGTGCAGGCCTCGAGCTGGGTCCAGCTGGCCGTGAGCAGGGAGCCGATCTCGTGCGACACCGTGGCCCGCAGCTCCGCGAAGGGCGCCGCGGAGGGCTCGCCGCTGTCGCCGGTATCGTCCGGCCCGGGTTCGGGGCTGTCGGGCGTGTCCGGCTCGCCGCAGCGCGCCGCCAGCGCGAGCCCCAGGCAGAGGGCCAGACGGGTGGAGGTCACCATGCAAATCCCGTAACGCGGGTCGCGGAGCCCGGGTGATAGCATGGGCGGAGGAGGAGCGAGCCGTGCCAGCTCACCGCGTGATCCCCCTGCTTCTCGTCGGCGCTGCCGCGCTCATCGCGACCGCCTGCGAGCGCCGAGGGGCCCCCGACGACAGCGTCGTCGAGGAGCTGCCCTGGGAGAGCGATCTGCCCAATCCCTTCGGGCTGTACAACGGCCTGAACCACGACGGTGAGTTCGACGGCACCCCCGATGAGCTCGTCGAGCTCATCGAGCGCGAGCGCCTGGCCCGCATGCAGGCCCTGGGCATGGGGGTGAGCCGCATCCACGATGCCGACGGGCTGGTCTCCTTCTCCTGGGAGCAGGTGGACCTCGGGAGGGATGGAGGCCTGCTGGACTTCTCCTGGGCCGACGCCATCGTGAGCCTGGCCTGCCGGGAGGGCATCGAGCTGAGGCCCACGATCTCCCCTGCGAGCCGCCAGCACTTCAGGGAAGGGCAGGTCCTCATGCCCGACGAGGAGGCCTGGGAGGTCTACCTGCGCAGCATCATCGAGCGCTACGACGGCGACGAGGTCTTCGTGGTGGACGAAGACGCGGCCCTGGCCCCGTCCGAGCAGGTCCAGCAGGACATCCTCGACTGCCCGGTCCACACCTGGGTCTTCGGCAACGAGTACGACCTGATCACCGCCCTCGACGAGAACTGGTGCCCCGCCGAGACCTACGCCCAGCTGCTGGCGGACAGCAGCGCGGTCGCCCGCGAGCAGGACGAGCAAGCCGCAATACTCTACGGGGGCCTGTCGTGGGCGGCTTGGTTCGAGCCGGAACGCTGGGACTACTTCGACCTGGCGATCGGTGCACTGGAGCAGCAGCCCCAGGGCCTGGCAGTGCTGGGGGGCGTGGCGATCCACGTCTATCCGCGGGCCCTGGGCATGGACGATGTCAAGGAGCACCTCGACAACGTCAGGGAGCGCATCGGCGACGATCTCCCCCTATCGATCACCGAGACGGGGTTCTCTGCGTACTGGACCAGCGTCAACGTGACGGAGGACTGGAACGCCTCGGAGATCTCCCAGGCCCGCAGCCTGCTGCTGTTCCAGCCCATGGTCCACGCGCGGGGGGGCGAGGCCGTGCTCTACGGTCTGATCGAGGACCCGGGCGAAGACTTTCCCCGCTTCGAGGCCTCCGGTTTC
>CAZHIK010001608.1:0-1684 GCA_964532635.1 uncultured Enterobacterales bacterium | reverse complement strand
GCTTCTCGGCCCTGGCCCGAGCCCGGGTCATGGCCTCTCGCAGCTTGGGGTCGTCCGAGCCAGCCTCCAGGGCGAGGCCGAGGGCCCGCGCCTGCCCCTCGCTGTCACCAGCGTCGCGGTAGCGCACCGCTACGTCCAGGAACAGCCGGCGGGCCTTGGTCTCCTCACCCCGCTTCTGCAGAGCTGTGGCCAGCGCCTCGAGGACCTGTGGGGGTTGCTCGTCGAGGGAGTCGACGATGGGCTTGGCGTTTTCGAGCGCCCGCTCGTAGTCGCCGGAGTCCACCCGGCCCTGGATGGCCATGGCCAGGAAGGCCGGGTCCACCTGCTCGTCCTCGTTGCCGCGGCGCTCGACGAGTCGAATGGCCGCCTCGGCCACCCTGGCGGCCTCGCCCGGCTCGCCACGGCGCGTGAAGGACGCGCCCATGCGTCGATAGTCCGCCAGGGCGCCGTCGACGTCACCAGCTGACTCCTTGAGCTCCGCGAGGGTGAACTGCAGCGCCAGATCGCTGGGCTTCATCTTGCTGAGGGCGGTGGCGTACTCCACCGCACGCTCCCAGGCGCGCCGGCCCTTGGCCATGTTCAAGGCCTTCTCGTAGACGCCGGTCGCCTCGTGCTGCTGATCGTTGTCCCGGTAGCAGTCCGCCAGGGCACTGATGATGTCCAGGTCGTCCTCGAGCATGTTCGCGAGCTGGCGGTAGATCGCGATGGCCACACGATGCTGGCCTTCGCGCTGGGCCAGGCCCGCGACTTCCTTGAGGTACTTGGACCCTTCCTTCTTCTGCCCCATCTTGAGATAGATCTCGCCCAGCTTCTGGCGAATGCGTCTGTCCCGAGGTTGCTGGCGCAGGATCGCATGGTAGATGCGGGCGGCCTTCGAGTAGTTGCCGCGCTGGGTCAGCTTGAGGGCTTGCTGCTCGAGCTCGTTGCGTGTGGCCACGTGGACTCCCTGCTATCTGTCGTCGTCGAGGCGGAGGAGGCACACGACCTCGCCAGCCTTGACTGAGCCTCCGTTGGGGATGGGCAACTCGACCACGACCCCGTCGGCGTCGGCTTCGATCTCGTTCATCAGCTTCATTGACTCCACGACGCAGACCACGTCGCCCGACGACACCCGCTGCCCCAGCTCGACGAAGGCGGGCTTGCCCGGCTCGGGCGAGGCGAAGAAGGTGCCCACCGACGGTGAGGTGATGGCGTGGAGGGTCTGCGTGGGTGATGGCTCGGCCAGAGCCTGCTCTGGGACCTCACCCACGATGGCCCGGGCGATGCGAGGTTCGGGCCAGCGGATCTCGAGCTCTTCGTCACCTATGCGTACACGGAACGCGACCACGCCCCTGGACTGCATCAGGTCCATCAGCGCTGTGATGCGCTCGGGAGTGAGAAGCTCGACAGAACGTTCTAGCGGTTCAGCCATCGCACCATGCCCCGCAGGCCCAGGAGGTAGCTGTCCACTCCGAAGCCTTGCACGACTCCGACAGCAAGGGCGGCCACCATGCTGTGGTGCCGGAACGCTTCTCGAGCGTGGACATTGGTGAGGTGGACCTCGACAAAAGGAACCGCGACAGCCGCCAGGGCGTCGCGGATGGCCACCGAGGTGTGTGTGTAGGCCGCGAGGTTGAGCACGATCCCGTCGTGGACACCCAAGGCGCCGTGGATCAGCTCGACGAGGGCACCCTCGTGGTTGGAC
>CAZHIK010001607.1:0-1686 GCA_964532635.1 uncultured Enterobacterales bacterium | reverse complement strand
CGACAGGACTGGTCTTCTGGTGTGAAGGCGCCCAGGAACACCCGCAGCGCATCGACCAGATCGGAAACGGACAGGTCGCGGCTGCGGACCGGCGAGTCGGAGCCTGAAGAGGCGCTGCGCCAGTTGGCGACGTGGTCGAAGTGACACTCCTGATCGCGCGTCAGCCAGGCCAATGCGGTCAGCCAGCCTCGCTGGTCGTGCGCACCCGGCACGAGGCCCGCGACCTCGTGGGTGATCAGGCGCTCGGTGATGGCTTCGATGAGGGGCTCGATCCCGGTGGACACGGTCTCACCCTCGGCCAGCTCGAGCAGATCACCGCCCTCCAGTGCGATGTGCCTCCGGTTGTGGCCGATGGAGCGGATCACCGCCCAGACCGTCCCGTCCAGCACGACCTCGGCGCCCGCGAGGCCTTCGGGCAGGGCGTTCGCGATCAGCTGGCGCTGGCCGTCTGGGGCGTAGCGAGACTCCCCCAGGCAGTAGCGCAGGAGCCGGCAGAACAGCGTCTTTCCGCTGCCGTGGCCCAGCGAGCCGCTCGATGCCTGTTCCGTTTCCCCGGGCTCGGCTGGATCCGGGGACCACACGATGTTCAGACCCGGCTGCAGCTCGATGTCGCGGATGATCTCGCCCGGGTGTTCCCAGATGACCAGGCGGCGAACCCAGAGCCTGGGCTCTTGGACTCCATCGGGGAGATCGAGGTCCATGCTGTTCGGGGCCAGGAGACTAAGCTGCTGCGACATCGAGGCTCCTTCGCACCATTTCGGGCAGGCTGTTCAGGACGGTCTCGAGCCCCAGTCGCTCCATCTGCTGCAGCACGAAGGCAGCGCGCCCATCGGGCCAGCCCCGGGTGGCGATCGCGTCGATGTCGGGCCCGGGGGCCCAGGTGTCGGTGGCGGTGTCCTCGACGAGCCGGCGGCGGCCCCGTAGTTGGGCCAGGGCCTCGCCCCAGGCTCGATCGACCGTCCCCGAGGCTTGCCCGGCTTCAGGCCCGACCAGGCGCTGCCAGGTGGCTGCCTCCGCCCCCGGGATGATGGGGACGAGCAGGGGCGGCTCCAGCGCCAGGGTGGCGGCCAGCCGCACGCGGCGACTGGCGGTCGGGCCATCGAGCTGCTTGAGGATGGCGGCCAGGATCGCGACGGTCTCCCAGGAAGGGTCACGCCGTGGGATGGCCCAGGCCGCGGGCGCGAGGGTGGTGAGGTCGGGGAGGACGTAGCGGGGGGCTGCTGGCTCGAGCGGCGCGTGCGTCACGTCGGGATGAGCCGGCGGTGGGCCCAGGACGGTCTGGTAGGGCGCGCCGGTGTCGATGGCCTGCTGCATCGCGTCGTAGCGCTCGAGGATGGCCTCCTTGGTGCGGTAGTGGCCGTGGGCCTTCACGTCGTTGTTCCGTACGATCCAGAAGGTCTCCATGATGTAGGCCACATCGTCGCGTTCAATGCCGTAGAGGTGGAAGAAGGCGGCATCGAGCTCGGCGCGGAGCTGGAAGCGGCGCTCCTCGTCCCAGCGGAAGGGCGGGCCCTCCCAGCCGAGGTCGCGAGCGAAGGGGGCGAGGTCCCAGGCGGTGTAGGTCAGCTCGAGGATCCGGGGAAGGAGCCAGGTCGCGAGGTCGAGCTTGGGTAGCCATGGAGTAGGTAGGGCGTAGGTGTCGTTGCCACACACTGGCCATCCGCGAGCGGCGTAGAAACCCCGGAC
>CAZHIK010001606.1:0-1692 GCA_964532635.1 uncultured Enterobacterales bacterium | reverse complement strand
GTGGGAGCACCGTCGGAGCCGGCGTCATATGAGGTTGATGATGCCCAGATCCGTCGGAGCCTTCCTCGAGTCCAAGCGCCGCGCGGCCGGCTCGAGCCGACCTGCGCTGGCCTCCGCACTGGGGGTCCCCCCGGCCGAAGTCGCCTGGTGGGAAGCCACCGGCCGCCTGCCCGAGCCCGCGCTGCTGCCCCGCGTCGCCCAGCTGCTCGGCACCACCGTAGCGGAGCTGCAGCTGCGGGCCAGCGATCTCCCCGCTTCGCTGCGCCGGGACCTGATCGCTGGGCTGGCTCCCGGCGAGCCGTCCCCCCTCCCCTCGGCTCCCCCTCCCCGGCTGCCCGAGCCGGCCTACAGCACGGATCTGGGCTCCCTCTACCAAGGCGACTGCGTGCAGCTGCTCCGGGGGGTGCCCGACCGGAGCGTCCACTGCGTGTTCGCCGATCCTCCCTTCAACCTCGGCAAGGACTACGGCGCGGCCATCGACGACGACAGGGCCGAGCACGACTACCTGGCCTGGTGCGCCCGCTGGATGGACGAGCTGATCCGGGTGCTGGTCCCCGGCGGGGCACTGTTCCTCTACAACCTGCCCAAGTGGAACATCCACCTGGCCGCCCACCTCGATCGCCATCTCGAGCTCAAGCACTGGATCGCGGTGGACATCAAGTTCTCCCTGCCCATCCCCAACCGGCTCTACCCCTCGCACTACTCCCTGCTCTACTTCGTCAAGGGGCCCCGCCCGCGGGTCTTCGCGCCCCACCGCCTGCCCCTGCAGACCTGCCGACACTGCGGCGGCGAGATCAAGGACTACGGCGGCTACAAGCACAAGATGAATCCCCGTGGGGTGAACCTCACCGACGTGTGGACCGACATCCCACCCGTGCGACACCGCCGCTACAAGAACCGGGGCGCCAACGAGCTCGCCTTGAAGATGCTCGACCGGGTGCTCGACATCGCCACCGAGCCCGGCGACACGGTGCTCGATCCCTTCGCCGGCAGCGGCACCACCATGGCCGCCGCCCAGCTGCGTGGGCGCCGCTGGCTGGGCTTCGAGCTGGGCGACTGCCAGCCCATCGTCCAGCGCTTGTCCGAGCTGGACGCCGAGGCCGCCCAGCTCGAGCGCATCCGCGCGGACATCAACCTGCTCTTCACCCCCGCGACCCTCGAGCTGCGCGAGCGCCACGGCCACGACAGCTCCCGCTACCGCCTGTCCGGGCTCCCGGTCCCCTCCACCGACGATCCGAGCTCCGCCGACTAGCACCCAGCTCCGATCCGCGCCTTCCCTGTGACCTCGCCTACAGCGTCACGGGAAGACCGAAACGCTGCGTGCCATCGTGTCCAGCTTCCTCCAGAACGCACGGAGGCACACATGGCGCGCAGCGAATCCGGAGTCCGCGTCCTCGGTCCACCAGGGCCCGGGTACGAGACGATCCTCACCCCTGACGCCCTGGCGCTGGTGGCATCCCTCGTCCGGGCCTTCCGCCCGCGGGTGAAGGAGCTGCTGGCGGCACGACTGGAGCAGCAGGCGTCCATCGACAGCGGCGAGCTGCCGGTCTTCCCTCCCGAGACCGCCGAGATCCGCGCCAGCGACGGGCCCGTGGCGCCCCTGCCCGACGACCGGCTCGACCGGCGCGTGGAGATCACCGGGCCCGTCCACCGCAAGCTGATCATCAACGGCCTCAACTCCGGCGCCCACAC
>CAZHIK010001605.1:0-1693 GCA_964532635.1 uncultured Enterobacterales bacterium | reverse complement strand
GCCACGCCGCTACCCGCTCTTTGCTCACCCGCAACGACGTCATCATCGTCGCATCGGTCTCCTGTATCTACGGCATCGGCTCCCCCGAGGTCTACGACAGGATGCTGCTGCGCCTCGAGCTGGGGCAGACCATCCGCCGCAAGCAGATCCTGTCCAAGCTCGTGGAGCTGCAGTTCCAGCGCAACGACACCGACTTCCACCGGGGCGCCTTCAGGGTCCGGGGCGACGTCATCGAGGTCTTTCCGGCTCACGAGAGCGAGCGCGCACTGCGCATCGAGCTGTGGGGCGACGACGTCGAAGCCCTCTCCGAGATCGATCCCCTGCGAGGCAGCCGCATCCAGGCCCTTCAGTGGGTCACCATCTTCCCCGCCACCCACTACGTCCTTCCCCCCGAGCGCATGAAGGCCTCGGTCGACGCCATCCGAACCGAGCTGCAGCAGCGCCTGACCCTGCTGCGGGATCGGGGAGATCTGCTCGAGGCCCAGCGGCTCGAGCAGCGCACCCTGTACGACCTCGAGATGCTCGAAGAGATGGGGCACTGCAAGGGCATCGAGAACTACAGCCGTCACCTCGAGCGCCGCCACGCGGGCACCCCACCCCCCACTCTGCTCGAGTACTTCCCCAAGGACTTCCTGCTGGTCGTCGATGAGTCTCACGTCGCCATCCCGCAGGTGCGGGGCATGTACCGAGGCGACCGCGCCCGCAAGGAGACCTTGGTGCGTCACGGCTTCCGCCTGCCGTCGGCGGTGGACAACCGACCCCTGACCTTCGAGGAGTTCGAGGAGCGGCTGAACCAAGCCATCTACATCTCCGCCACCCCCGGAGACTGGGAGATCGAGCAAGCGGGAGGCATCGCGGCCGAGCAGATCATCCGCCCCACCGGCCTGCTGGATCCCGTCATCGAGGTGCGGCCCGCCGGCATCCAGGTCGACGACCTGCTGCACGAGGTGCGAGCCACCGCCGAGCGCGGCGAGCGGGTGCTGGTCACGGTGCTCACAAAGCGCTTCGCCCAGGAGCTCACCGACTACTACAGCGAGCTGGGTGTGCGCGCGCGCTACCTCCACTCCGACATCGACACCCTCGAGCGCATGGAGATCCTCAGGGATCTGCGCCTGGGAGAGTTCGACGTGCTCATCGGCATCAACCTGCTGCGCGAAGGGCTCGATCTCCCCGAGGTCTCGCTGGTGGCTGTGCTCGACGCCGACAAGGAAGGCTTCCTGCGATCGGAGACCTCCCTGGTCCAGACCATCGGCCGCGCGGCCCGCAACGTGCGCGGCCGATGCCTGCTCTACGCCGATCGGGTCACCCGCTCGATGAAGGCTGCCCTGGACGAGACCACCCGCCGCCGGGCCAAGCAGCAGGCCTACAACACGGAACACGGCATCACCCCAGCCACCATCGTCAAGGCCGTGGACTCCCCCCTCGCCCGGCTCCTGGACGCCGACTACGTCACCGTGCCGGTGCGCAAGGCCGACACCGCCGAGGCCACCGCCGAGGTCACCCTCGACTCGCTGCCCAAGGTCATCGCTCGCCTCCGTCGCCAGATGCGCGATCATGCTCAGAAGCTCGAGTTCGAGCGCGCGGCCGAGCTACGCGACCGCATCAAGGGTCTCGAGGCCTGGGCCATGGAGATGATGGGCGACTAGTTTTTCGACGCAGGGAAAGTGACCGGGTCGAATGTATCGCTCCGCGC
>CAZHIK010001604.1:0-1694 GCA_964532635.1 uncultured Enterobacterales bacterium | reverse complement strand
GAGCAGCTCCGTGGGGAGCTGCAGGAGCTGTTGGAGGCGCTGGAAACGTTAGTGTGACATTGAGAGAAAGAGAAGAAAAACAATAACGAACAACACGAGCGTTGGCATCGTGTTGACATCTGGGCCTTGCCGATAACCCTCCGGGGGCGGGCATCATGGATGAGTGAGGGCAGCGCGACACGAGCCCGTGGCGCCACCCGGCAACATGGTGAGTGGAATGATGGGAGAGGGTACCAGGGTGAGTGGAGCAGGCCTCGAGGGGGCGCGGCCGCCCGAGATCTACGACATCTCCCCCCAGCTGGGCCTGGGGCTGCACGCGCTTCGTGATGTCTACGGCCTCGTCCCGAAGCGCTTCCTCGCCGAGGGCCGCCGCCACCCGCGCCTCGAGGCCTGGTGCGAGCAGCACGGGCGTCCGTACGCCATGGCGTTGGAGGCGGTGCAGAGTGTGCTCGAGCCGCTCTTTCCCGAGTTCTTCGGATCTGGGAGGGCGCCTCGTTCAGCGGACTGGTTCGGGGCGCTCGGAGCGCGTCTGGCGGGCCAGGAGTTCTCTCTGCTCGAGTACGCCATGCCCTGGGTGGTGGGACAGCTGGTGCGCGGCCTGCCGAGTCGTGACCAGGCCGGCCTGCGGCCCGAGCAGCAGCTGCTGGCCGCGGGCGAGAGGCACCCGGCCGTCGCAGCCCTGTTGAAGGCCTACGACCGTGAGATGAGGGATCGGCCCTCCAGGGCGAAGAACGACGAGCAGTCCATGTGGCAGCGGCTGTCGCGCCACCTGCTGATGTTCCGTGTGCGGCGCATCGTCGGCTTCGCGGTGGAGCCGCTGATGTCCCAGCACCTGCGGCAGGAGGCAGCGAAGCTCGACGATCCGCTGCTCCGGAAGCTGGGTCGACTGGTGTGTGCGCGAAATGAGTTCGTGGCCAACGCCGATGAGCTCGAAGAGCTGACGCAGGAGGCTCGCAAGAGCCTCGGCAGAGAGTCCGAGCAGCCGCCCGAGGACCCTCCCGACCCGCCGTCCTCCAGCCTGGACGAAGCCATTGACGAGGTCGAGCAGGACGCCCAGCGCATGGGCGAGCGGCTCGGGCCTCACGGCAAGAAGGTCACGGTGATCGTGGAGGACAAGGAGCCGGAAGAGCCAGCGGCCGTGATGGTGCGCCTCGACCGTCCCTCGCCAGCGCCTCCCTCCACCGAGCCGGCCGAGCCGACCGAGTCGGCCGCCTCGGAGCTGTCCGCGCTGCCCCCGGCTTGTGAAAACTGCCGCCACGCTGCGAGCCTGGCGGACTCACTGGCCCGCTTCCGTGTCACACTGGAGCACGGCCTGGCATCCCTCCGAAACCGGGACGGACCCTGCACCGTACCCCTGTGAGGGGGGCGGCCTGCAGGCCGCGCCCCCGAAGCGAGAACCGACGATGCGAACCTTGTTCATCCCCTCGAGCCTGATCCTGATGGCCCTGTGCCTGGGCCCGGCCTGTGGTGACAAGAGCGATGATACCGGCGAGCCGCCAGAGGAGACCGGAATTGACTTGCACAGGGGAATCGTAGACGCGGACGGCGATGGTCTCGCGGACGGCGAGGACTGCGACGACTTGGACCCCTCAGTGGGTGAGCTGACGACCTGGTACATCGACAACGACTCGGACGGCTTCGGCGATGTCGAGGTGACAGTGTTGGCATGCCATGAGCCCCCTGGCTTCACGGCC
>CAZHIK010001603.1:0-1696 GCA_964532635.1 uncultured Enterobacterales bacterium | reverse complement strand
CTGGGTGGCCCGGGAGTGGGCCCGCCAGCTGGAGCTCGAGCGGGCTGTCGTGGCTCACCAGGCGGCGGCCGAGCGCTTTCCCGACAGCGAGGAGGCCCTTGCCTCGGCCCTGGCGGCCGCCCGCTTCCTCGAGCTGCTCGACAGACCCCGCGAGGCGGCGGAGGACCTCGAGGCCGCGGCGGCGCGCTGGCCCCAGCAGCCCGAGGCACCGGACGCGCTGCTGTGGGCGGGCTCCATCTACGAGGAGCTCGAGCCCGCCTACGCGGAGAAGCTCTACCTGCGGCTGGCCGAAGGCGGGGACGATCCGCTGGTGTCCCTGCTCGCCCGGGCCCGGGCGGCCCGGCTTGCGGACGCGGCCGGGGCTTCGAAGCGGGCCGAGGAGGCCTGGGCGCGGGTGGAGGAGGGCTGCTCGGTGCTTCAGGCCCAGGGGACGGCCCTGCATGCCGAGCTGAGAGAGGCCCTGATGCGGCGGGAGTTCGAGCGACTGTGGGTGCTGCACGACGAGGTCCGCGCGGTGGAGTTCACCGGAGATTCCGAGCAGGACGTGCGGCTGCTCATCGAAGGCGTGCCCGAGACCATTGTGGAGATCGACGGCGGTGCCCAGGAGGTGGCGGCCCGCTTCCGGGGCTTCGAGGCGGCCTCCGAGGCCCAATACCTGCGGGCTGTGACCCTGTGGGAGTACGCGGGGCTGTTCGAGCGGATCCCCACGCCTCCGGACTTCACCCCCGAGATGACCGGCTTCTGGCTGGAAAAACTCGACGAGGTCCGGGCGCCGACAGAGTCCAAGTCCCTTGCCCTGGCCGAGGCCTGTATCGAGCTGGCCGGCCAGGCCCAGCGCTGGAGCCCATGGCAGGATCGTTGCCAGGTGTTGTTGTACCTGGACGAGTCCACCGATCGCCTGCCACCGCGACCCGAGCTGTCCATGCCTAGGCAGCCGCCCTCGTCCGATTCGGGGAGCGAGGCCGAGCTGCTCGAGCGGATACGCGAGCTCGAGCCCAATCGCGCTGCCTACGAAGCGCTGGCGCTGATCTGGGCGCAACAGGGGCGCGCGGAGGCGGCTCGCTTCGCCCTGTCGGTGGCGCCCGTCGCTGACTCCGAGGCCGAGGAGCAGGCGCTGCTGGGCTGGATCGATCAGCAGCTCGGCCGCCAGGATCAGGCCCGCCTGCGCTACGAGCGCGCCCTGGAAGAGCAGCCCGAGCTGCTCGTCGCGCTGGTGGGCCTGGGGGCGCGGATGGTGAGCGACCACGACTTCGAAGCGGCGCTGCCCTTGCTGGTCGCGGCCACCGCCCAGGTCCCCGAGGATCCCGCCGTCCACCTGCTGCTGGGTCACGCGCAGTTGGGCCTCGGGGCGGTGGAGTCCGCCCGGGCGGCCTACGAGCGGGCCCGGGAGCTGGCGCCTGACGCCCCCGAGCCGTTGCTGGCCCTGGCGTGGCTGCACGCCCACCACCGGCGGGATCCGATCTCGGCGGAACGGGCGCTCGAGGCGTGCCGGCAGCTGCCCGGTGTGGATCCCGGGCTGCTCGAGACTTGGCTCGCGCCGGACTGGGCGCTGGCCGAGGGCCGATAGCTCCACGTAGAGGTCCGTCTGGCGGTCGTCGGACGCGACTCATGGGGTTGAGTGGGCTTGGGCGTCCGTCTGGCGGTATCCACTCGGTCAACACAGGCTTGCACGTAGCCCGCAGCCGGGTTGAAGCCC
>CAZHIK010001602.1:0-1704 GCA_964532635.1 uncultured Enterobacterales bacterium | reverse complement strand
GCGCTGGTGAAAGAGCTGTCGGACTGCGCCGACTGGGCCCAGACCCGCGACCGAGCGTGGGTGCTGTCCGAGGGTGTCCGCCTGGCCGAGCGCCAGGGTCGCCTCAACCACGGTGAGGCCCTGCGCTGCTTCGACTTGCTCAGCTCCTGCTGGGCCCTCGCAGAGCGCATGGACCGCGGCTGGCGGCGGCTCGAGCAGGGCGAGGCCGCCGCCTCCATGCAGGCCGCAAGTGCGGCGTGCACCCTGGTGAGCGAGATCGAGCAGCAGGCCGCAGGCGACGCGGGAAGCCTCGAGCGCTTGCGGGGCCGCACCCAGGCCCTATGGCACCTGGCCGACGCCATGGACGAGGCCGGCTTCCTGGCCGAGTGCTCCGACTTCGACGGAGCCCGGTCCCGCGCGAACCTGCTGCTGCAGCAGCTGGGTGAGCTGTCGCAGCGCCGCTTGCTGGGACCCGACGAGCTGGACATGGCGGAGGCCGCCGCTGCGCGCTGGGGTGCGCGCCCCAGCCGCGAGCGCCAGGACGCCTGGTTCTGCTGACGCCCCACGGGCCGTCCACGACTCGCCGCGGAGGTCGCAGCCGATTATCGGCAGAGCCTGTCCCAGTGGAGTGTCGGCATGGAAGGCTGCGATCCTCGACAAGTGTGTGTGCTGCTCGACAACATCATCGAGAGCTCCCTGGCCTACTGCGGATACTACAAGAGCCCCGCGCGGCTCGAGCGGCTCGCGGTCGAGCTGGCCAAGCTGGCTGGCTTCGAAGCCAAGCAGGCCAACGACATCGGCCTGGCGGCCTCGCTGTGCGACCTGGGCATGGTCGCCATGCCCCACGAGCTGTTGGGCAAAGAAGGCGCCTTGCGTCCCCACGAGCGCGAGATCATGCAGACCCACACCGCCATGGGCCAAGAGCTGCTCTCGGGTGTGGACCATCCCGTCTTCCGGCTGGCGGCTCGCGTCGCTGCGACTCACCACGAGCGCATGGACGGCGGCGGGTATCCCAAGGGCCTGACCGCCGAGAACATCCCGGTCGAGGCCCGCATCGTCTCGGCGGTCTCCATCTACGTTGCCCTGACCCAGCCTCGCCCGTTCCGCAACATGCGCACCCACGAGCAGGCCATCGAGCTGCTGACCAGCCTCGCCGGCGCCCACCTCGACGCGGAGCTGGTCCAGCTGCTGCTCGACCACCAGGATGACTTCCGCTTCCGGCCCGAAGATCTCGACGGGTAGCCCCTCCCTCCCGGAGTCCTCCATGCGAGCCCTGGCCCTCGCCGTGTCCTGCTGCATCATCAGCACGAGCTGCACCTCGGACACCCCCACCACGCCCCCGGCCGCCCCGGTCGAGGCACCAGCTCCCGCGGCAGCCCCGGCCGGCTCGCCCTTCGCGCAGCCCGCCTGGGTCCACCTGGCGCTGTTCGGGCTGCCGGACCAGGAGTTCGAGCCCGCGGCCACCTTCGAGGCCCTGCGCAAGGAGCGGCTGCCAGCCTTTTCGAGCTTCGACCTCGAATCCAGCGACGCGCCCACCGCGCCCTCGGTGTTCGCCATGGAGCCCACCATCGCTGAGTTCCCCCCCCCCGCCGCCGAGTGCCCCAGATCCGGGCCGCCGAAGTCCAGCCCCGTCAGCCACCAGGCCGCCCCCCTGTCCCCACATGGGCACGTAAGCCCGGTGTGTGGCCCCCCCGCAGTGTCCTCGGAAGAAGAGGCACGCGTGGT
>CAZHIK010001601.1:0-1706 GCA_964532635.1 uncultured Enterobacterales bacterium | reverse complement strand
ACCTTGGCAGGGGGCATGTTCACTCCGTAGAGGACGGGGCGCCAGACAGCAGTGCGGTGACCTGCAGCCGCTCGAGCAGCAGCAGATCGACCCTCTGGAAGTAGGCGTGGGAGAGTTCGCGGCAGGAGGCGGCATCCGCTGCGTGGAACGCGACCAGGAAGTCCTGGATGTAGACAGGCAGTCCCGGCTCGAGCACGCAGAGGCTGGGGAAGCGCTCGATGAGGCCGGCGTGGAGCTCGAGGAAGGGATTGGCCAGCCATCGGATGGGCAGCGAACGAGCCGCGTCGATGAGTGCTTCGAGCCAGGCCTGGGTGAGCTGGGCCACCGCCATGGCGTCGCTGGCCTCGAAGCTCCGCCCGAGCTGGTGGGCCAGCTCTGCGAGGCGCTGTTCGTGCTGGGGCAATCGACGCTGGACCGCCAGCCCGATGGCGTAGCCCACCACTTCGTTGCGGGCGGCCAGCAGGTCGAGCATCACCGCGACGCGCTCTGCGGGATCGCCGCAGTGCTCGAGGAAGGGGGCGAGGATCTCGATGGTGGCGGTCTGGCGGAAGTCACACACCGTGACGCCTTGGCCATGTCGGACGGTCACCAGGCGAGCCTGTTCGAGCTTGCGGATCGCCTCGCGCACCGTGTTGCGGTTGGCGCCCAGGCTCTCTGCGAGCTGGCGCTCCGCTGGGAGTCGCTGGCCCGCGGGGAGGGAGCCTCGGATGATGTCGCGCCGAAGCTGCTGGAAGATGCCTTCCGCGAGGCGCTCGGTGTTGCTGTGAGGGTTCATGAAATTGGTTCAACCAGTTGAGTGGTTGAACCAATTTTGCCTGGGCGTGTGCGGGCGTCAAGGGGGAATGCGGACTCCCGGCTGGTGAATCGAGGCCATCGGTGATAGAACATGTGTTCAACCGTGGTTTCGGCTGGTCGAAACCGTGTTCTTACCAGAGGCAACCACCATGGCCGAGCTTTCGGGTAGCCAGCAAGCACTCTTGGACTTCCTCCGGAGCTACATCGACGAGCAAGGCTACACGCCCTCCTACCGTGAGATGGCGGCCGCGCTGGGCTTCAAGTCCACCAACGGCATCGCCTACCAGCTTCGCTGCCTCGAGGACAAGGGCTACCTCCAGCGCGAGACCCGAGGTGCACCCGCCCGTGCGATTCGCCTCACCGCCAAGGCCCAGCCCTTCGATGGGGGGGAGATCGTTCAGGTGCCGGTGTTGGGGCAGGTGGCGGCAGGCTTGCCCGCCATGGCCGACGCGATGCCCGACGAGACCCTCCGCCTCGACAGCGCCCTGTGCCCCTCCTCCGACACCTTCGCCCTGCGGGTCCGTGGTGACTCCATGGTCGAAGCCGGCATCTACGAAGACGATCTGATCTTCGTCCAGCGTCGCAGCACCGCCCGCGAAGGCGAGGTGGTGGTGGCCATCGTCGACGGCGAGACCACCGTCAAGACCTTCCGCAGGAGGGGGGGCATGGTGGTGCTCGAGCCCGCCAACGCACGCCTCTCCCCCATCGTCATCGCGCCCTCGGCCCAGCTCGAGCTCGTGGGTGTGGTGGTGGGCCTGTATCGCCAGATCGGCTGAGCCATGGCTCCGGAGCGCCCACCCACCGAGCCCCCCGGGCCTCCCCAGCCCCCTCGTCGTCGGCCGGCGCTGTGGGCCGGCGTGGCCCTCACCCTCGCCTTGGTCACCCTGGCGGCGCTGGTGCTCCACGCGGGC
>CAZHIK010001600.1:0-1706 GCA_964532635.1 uncultured Enterobacterales bacterium | reverse complement strand
ATGGCGTGGGTGCAGCAGTGGAGGGCGGCCACCATGGCCGGGGTGGAGGTGAAGTCCGCGTAGCGCTCGTTGCCCGCGGGGACCATGCCCGCCAGGGGTGGCAGCTGCCGATCGCTCTCGAGCACGGGGAAGGTCTCGATGCCTTGGGCCAGAGCCGCCCGCATCACGCCCAGGCCGGTCCGGCCGCTCGCTCCGATGACCGCCAGCTTCATGTCGGCTCCTCCGACGCGGCGCGCGACACCGAGGGCCGGCACACACGGCGCGCTACGAGCAGCCGGCGTAACCCAGGCCGTCTTGTGAAGCGACGCGGCAGCCGCTAGGTTCGTAGTGTCCCACCCCCGGGGTTCCATGTCCGCCCCAGCTACCAGACGACCTCGAATCGCCCTCGTCTCGCTGTACGCCCTCGAGAACAACGGGATCCGCTACGTGGCCACGACGCTGCGCCGAGCGGGCTTCGAGGTCACCGAGATCTACTTCAAGGACTGGAGCAACAACCGCTTTCCCTGGCCCCAGGAGCGGGAGATCCAGACCCTGCTGGAGCTGCTGGTGCAGCGCCGGGTGGACGTGGTGGGTTTCTCGGTGCGCGCCTCGGCCTTCCACCGCATCGCCACCACCCTGACACGCCGCATCCGTGTCCAGCTGGGCCTGCCGGTGATCTGGGGCGGGATGCACCCCACGTTCCTGCCCGAGCGGAGCATCGAGCAGGCCGACTTCATCTCCCTGGGCGAGGTGGAGAGCTGCGTGGTGGAGTTCTTCGATCGCTGGGCTCGAGGGGACAACCCGGAGCGCACCCCCGGCTTCTGGTCACGCATCGACGGCGAGTTGATCCGCAACCAGGTGGCTCCCCCGCCGGGCGATCTGGACGCGCTGCCCATCCGGGACTTCGCCTCGGCCGAGCACAAGGTCCACATCGACGGTGCCCGGGTGCGCTGGGGTGATCCCTACATCGACGGACCCGAGTACACGCTGCTGGCCAGCCGCGGCTGTCCCTACTGGACCTGCACCTACTGCAGCAACACGGTCACCCGGCCCCTGTACCACAAGCTCGCCAAGGACTGGCGCATCCGATCGGTGGAGAACATCGTCCACGAGCTCGAGGTCGCCAAGCAGCTCAACCCCGCCATCAAGGTGGTGCGCTTCGACGACGAGGTCTTCCCCATGCGCAAGGCCTGGCTCGAGGAACTGGCGCGGAAGTGGCCCGCCCGGGTGGGCATCCCCTTCGAGGTGCTGGTGGACCCCCGCCTGGTGCGCGAGGACCGGCTGCGGCTGATGCAGGCCGCGGGCCTGCGGGCGCTGTGCATGGGGATCCAGGCCACCGAGCGGATCAACCACGAGCTGTACCACCGCTACACCACCGACGATCAGATCCGGCGAGCCCAGGGGCTGTTCGCGAAGCTGGGCATCCGCTCGAGCCTCCAGGTCATCTGGGACGATCCCGCCTCCACCGAAGAGGACAAGGACGCCCTGTTCCGCTTGTTGATGGACCTCGAGCGCCCCTTCGAGCTGTACCTGTTCGGCCTGACCATCTACCCCCGCACCCACCTGGCCCGGCGCCTGCTGCGCGAAGGTCGCATCGGCCCGCAGCACGTGGAGGGCGAAGGTATGCACGCCTTCGAACAGTTCCGGGTCGACCTGGACTACCCCCGCCCGCCCAACGAGCTGCGCTGGCTGGCTCTGCTGGTCCTGTTGAACAAGCCCTTCGTGCC
>CAZHIK010001599.1:0-1706 GCA_964532635.1 uncultured Enterobacterales bacterium | reverse complement strand
TGCTGTGGCTCGCGCTGATGCCCTGACCCGGGTTCGATCACCACCAGCTCCACCGTGCCTTCGCGGCCCTTCAGCTCGTGGCTGCCAAAGGGGTGCACCTCGACCAGGATGGTGTCCGCGCGGCTGTGGGTGCTCTGGGTGGTGAGCACGGCGCCGGGTGGACAGAGGGCCTCGAGGCGGCTGGCCACGTTCACCACATCGCCAATGACGGTGTACTCCAGGCGGTGCTGAGAGCCCAGGTTGCCGGCAACCAGGTCTCCGTGGGCCACGCCGATGCGGATGCGCAGGCCGGGGAAGTCGGCCATGTCGGGATCTTTCGCCAGCTCGGCCACCGCTCGCTGCATCCGCAGGGCGCAGTCGATGGCCCGGGAGGCGGGGTGGCGGGCTGCGGATGCACTGCGCGGATCGATGTCCCGCAGCGAGGCCGTCGAGGAGCCCTTGGCGTGCAGGAACACCACCATCAGGCCGTCGCCCATGCGCTTGTCGAGGATGCCACCAGAGGCCGCGATGACCTCGTCCATTGCGGCGAAGTAGCGGTTCAATGTGCGCACCACGACGGTGGGCTTCCGGTCCTTGGCCCACTGGGTGAAGCCCTTGATGTCGGAGAACAACACCGAGCCGCGGATGGGCTCTCCCCCAAGCTCGAGGGCCAGTCCGGGATCCTGTCTCAGGCGCTCCACCACGGGCTCGGGCAGGTACTGCGAGTACTTCTGGGCCAGCAGCAAGGCGGCCTCGAGCTCCCTGGTGCGGGATCGAAGGGCTTCCACCTGGTGGGCGTTGTCCAGCGCCAGGCCCAGCAGGTGGGCCAGGCGCTCCAGCAGATCGAGGTCGTGAGCGTTCAGCGCGCGCCCGGCGCTGGCCTGCTCGACCACCATCAGCCCCAGGACTCGATCGCGGATCGTGACCGGCATGGCCAGGAAAGCTCGCGTGCCCAGGGCCTCGAACAGCTCCCGAGTGCCTGGGGAGGCAGCTCGTTTGTAGGCGTCGATGTCCTGGACCAGTTCGCCTTCGCCTCGCTTGGCGAGGCTGCCCAGGGATCGCGCGTCGTCCGAGGAGGACTCGAGAGGGGGCTCCCAGCCCATCACGAGGGGCATGAGTTCGTCGGGGTAGCCCACCGAGTGGGCGTAGCGCAGCACACCCTCGCCTTCGTGCAACGCCGTGTACAGAGCGCGCTCGTAGCCCAGGGTGCGGGTGATCTCCTCGAGCGCGGTGGCGATCAGGGTGTCTACCTGCAGGTGCTCGCGGGTGAGCCGGTCGATCTTGGTCAGGGTGACCAGGTCGCGGTAGCGCTGGTACTCCTCGTCGAGCCGGCGCTGGATGGCCTTGATGAAGCTGGCGGTGGACTGGGCTCCCTGCTGGTACTGACGGCGGAAGGACCAGGCTGCGTAGGCGGTCACGATGAACAGTGCGCCCAGCAGCCAGGGCAGGACCGCCGGCGGCAGCCACTGAATGGACGTAGCCAGGGCCACCCCGGCGCTCGCGAGCAGCGCGATCGCCGAGGCCCAGCGCAGCAGCATGTCCGGGGTCTGCCAGCTGACGTGGTATTCGCAGTGATCGTCGCCTCGATGTAGGCATACCGGGTGCTCCACCCGCGCGGGGGGTAGGCCCAGGCCCTTGGGGATGCCCGCCAGGGCTCCCTGGCGGTTGAGACAGAAGTGCTCGTCGTCCCGATGACCCTCCGCCACATGGAACCGGATCACCGCGCG
>CAZHIK010001598.1:0-1707 GCA_964532635.1 uncultured Enterobacterales bacterium | reverse complement strand
CGCTTCACCGGCTACCAGCTGCCCGGTGGCTTCGCCGAGTACACCGTCGCCGACGCCCGCTACTGCTTTCCGCTGCCCGCCAGCTACCCGGACCTGCAGGCCGCGCCCCTGCTCTGCGCGGGACTGATCGGCTACCGGGCCTGGCGCATGGTGGGCGATGCCCAGCGGGTGGGATTCTTCGGCTTCGGGGCCGCGGCCCACATCCTGGCCCAGGTGGCGCGCTTCCAGGGGCGGGAGGTCTACGCCTTCACCCGCCCAGGTGATGTCGCTGGCCAGCGCTTCGCCCGCGATCTCGGCGCCGCTTGGGCCGGGGGCTCGGACCGGGCACCTCCGGTGGAGCTGGACGCCGCCATCCTCTTCGCTCCGGTGGGTGGCCTGGTGCCCACGGCGTTGGCCCATGTGCGCCGGGGCGCGCCGGTGGTCAGCGCCGGCATCCACATGAGCGACATCCCGCGCTTCCCCTACAGCCTGCTGTGGGGCGAGCGCTCGGTGCACTCGGTGGCCAACCTGACCCGGCAGGATGGCGAGGCGTTCCTGGCCCTGGCTCCGAAGGTCCCGGTGCACTCCCAGGTCCACCCCTACCCCCTCGAGCGGGCCAACCAGGCCCTGGACGACCTGCGCGCCGGCCGCTTCGAGGGCGCGGCGGTGCTCAGCATCGGGGACAGCTAGTCCCACTCGAGGCCATCCAGGGTCGCTCCTCGCTCCTCCTCGTCGCCCTCCGGACTCGGCTCGGTTCGGCTCTACCGCCCGAACCTCGCGAGATCGCGTGATGCCCGGAGAGCTCCGCCGGCCTTTTCCGTTCAGTCCCCGCCGAGCCCTCCAGGCTCCTCGTCGTCGCTCGTCGCTCATCGCTTGGACGGAAGTGTCACTCCGCGGGCTGGACCGCGGGGTGTCTCTTCCAGAAACGTCCTCGCTCGGGTGGCTTCGGTGGTGAGCTGTTTCTGGTTACAGCCCGCCCCATGCGCCGCCGTACCCTCATCGTCCCGCCCCTCACCCTTCTCGCCACCATCGTGGCTGTGGAGTGCAGCGCGCGGGTGATGGACCTGGATCGGCTGCAGCACGAAGCCATCGCGGTGGCCGCCGGCCAGAACCTGGGCGAGACCTGGCACCAGGCGGGCACCGAGGGCTGGCTCGAGGCGGTGGAGGCCCTGGGGGTGGACTACCTCCCCGACGAGTTCGCCTTGGAGCCCACCGGCTTCCACAGCCGCTGGGGCTTCTGCGACTTCGAGCACTCCGGCTCCAGCATCCTGGCCATGGGCGACAGCACCACCCGCCAGACCATGCTCGAGCAGGGCGGGCAGCGCTTCGGAGACCAGCCCGAGCACACCTGGCCCAAGCTGCTCCAACACCGCCTGGGCCCCCAGGTCCAGGTCTGCGTGGCGGCGGAGAACGGCTTCCACCCTCGCGATCTGAGCAAGCTGCTCGAGGCCCTGCAGCCGAAGCTCCAGCCGGTGATGGTGCTGGCCCTGCTGTGCGAGAACGACCTGAGCGAGCTGTCGCCCCGGGTGCGCGTCGACCGCGAGGACAGCTTCGTGTTCTACCGAGCGGTGGACCACCGCCTGGTGCTGCCCTCGCTGTACTGGTACCCGCTGTACGCCTCCTCCGAGGCCTACCGCTTCCTGCACTGGCGGCTGGCCCAGCTGATGCCCGGGCGAGCGGGGGAGATCAAGGTGCAGCTGAGCGACGCCTTCGGCGTGGACGAGGCCC
>CAZHIK010001597.1:0-1707 GCA_964532635.1 uncultured Enterobacterales bacterium | reverse complement strand
CGGTCAGCAGGCCCTGTCTAGTGATGGGGCGACACCGGGGATCGCCGGACGTTCCCCAGGCGGGGCCCTTCGGGGCGAGTACGGCAGTGGCCCAGGTGGCGGGTAGCACGATGGCGAAGCCCAGAGCGTCGAACACGAACCAGGCTGCGTAGCCCACGGTGAAGCCTGGGGGCGGGGGCATGGGGATGCCGCCGGCGGACTCCACGACCAAGGCCACCAGCCAGGCCAGGCCGGTGCCCACCAGGCTGCCAAGGACGCCGAGCATGGCGCCTTCGGCGACCCAGACGCCCACCACCTCTCGCCGAGTGAGGCCCACCACCCGCAGCAGCGCGATCTCCTGGCGCCGCTCGGCCACCACGGCAGCCACCGCCTGGCTGAGGGAGAGCACAACAACCAGCACCATCAGCAGCTCGAAGATCCCGAAGATGCGGTCGTACAGGGCTCGGACGGCGGTGTAGTAGGTGGCCCGCTCGCGCCAGTGCACGGGCTGGACTCCCGCGTCCTCGGCGGTGATGCGCTCTGCCGCGTCGAGGGCCCGCTGGGTGTGCTCGGTCTCGTGAAGCGCCAACACCAGCAGGTCGGCCTGGTCGGAGTCCACCAGGCTCATCGCCGTGTCCAGGGGCATGCTGGCCCAGGTGCGATCCAGCTCGATGCTGCCCGTGGTGACCACCCCGACCACCTCGAGGTCCATGGCGTTGGTCAGGCCGATGTCGGTGGTGACCATGGCCGTCACCCACGCCCCGGGTTCCACATCGAGCCGCGCGGCCAGCACCTCGCCCAGCACCACGGCCTCCGCGCCCTCAGCGGCGCCCAGGCCGGTGCTGTCGGTGGGCTGCAGCAGCGGCGCGATCACGGCCTCGAACTCCGGCTCGACGCCCACACCCAGGAACGCGCTCGAGGCCTTGCCGGTGGTGAGCAAACCCGTGAGCTGCCTGCGGATGCCCGCCGCGAGGAGCAGCGGCTCGAGCTCGGGATCCTGCTCGAGCTGCCGCCGCAGCTGTTGCAGTTGATCCACTGGTGTGCGGTGCAGCTCGGGGGAGGGGCTGTCGAACCACGCTGGGTCGGCCAGCTGCACGTGCCCACCGCCCCCTCGCGCGAACAGCTCCGCCAGCCCCCAGTAGGTATGCCGCGTGAAGCCGTAGAACAGCAGCGCACCGCAGACCGCGTTGGCCAGGGCCCCCGCTGTGAGCAGGGTGCGCCGCGGACTGCGCCGCAGGCCCGTGGCCGCCAGCCAGAGGCTGTGGAGGATCACGGCGCCTCCACGCGGCGGCCTGCCTCGAGTCGTACGCGGTGGTCGGCGCGCTCCGCCACCCGTGGGTCGTGGCTGGCCACTACCAGGGCGGCCCCGCGGGCGCAGACCAGCTCGAAGAGCAGGTCCAGCACCCGCTCGCCGGTGGCGGTGTCCAGCGCTGCGGTGGGCTCGTCGGCGAAGACGGCCAGGGGCTCGTTGATCAGTGCCCGAGCGATGGCCACCCGCTGGCGCTCGCCGCCGCTGAGGGTGCGCACGTCCCGGTGGGCCAGGGCCGCCACACCCACCGCCTCGAGCAGTTCACCACCGCGCCGTCGAGCCTCTGCGCGGGCCACACCCGCCCACAAGGCCGGGAGCATGGTGTTCTCCAGGGGGGTGAGGGTGCCCACCATGGGGTAGACCTGGTGCACGAAGCCCAGCCGGCGACATCGAAAGCGGCTGCGGTCGTCGTCGCTCAG
>CAZHIK010001596.1:0-1707 GCA_964532635.1 uncultured Enterobacterales bacterium | reverse complement strand
GTGCACGACCTGCTGCACGACCTCGACCCGACGATGCCCATCGTCGTGGTCAAGATCGCCAACCAGCACGTCGCGCGCCGCACCTGGCGGCAGCGCGCCATCCAGCCCGACGACCAGGTTCGCGTGGTCTACATCATCGCGGGCGGCTAGGTCCCCTTCCCTTCTCCTTCCCCTCCATCAGTGTCAACCCGAACAAGCGAGACGACCATGCTCCTCGGCGAACACAGCTACCAGCTCGGTGAGATCGAGCACGGCTACACCAACCGCACCCTGCACATCGACATCGGCTCCCGCACCGTCACCGAAAAGCCGGTCACCCAGCAGATGAAGGACACCTTCATCGGCGGCAAGGGCTTCGACCTGTGGCTGATGTGGAACAGCATCCCGGCCGCCTGCGCCTGGGACGATCCCCGCAACGACATCGTCATCGCCTCCGGCCCCATGGGCGGCACCCCCATCTACCCGGGCTCGGGCAAGAGCATCGTCACCTCCATCTCCCCGACCACCGGCTCGGTGATCGACTCGAACGTCGGCGGCCACTTCGGTCCCTTCCTCAAGTTCTCCGGCTTCGACGCACTGGAGCTGCAGGGCAAGTCCGACGTTCCACTGCTGGTCCTCATCGACGGCGACGAGGGCAAGATCAGCTTCTTCGACGGCTCCGACCTGCCCGAAGACGCCTACACCATGGCCGAGCAGCTGCACCACCGCTTCGCCCCCGAGCGGCTGCAGAGCGTGTCCGTGGTCAACGCCGGCCCTGGTGCCAAGCACAGCCTGATGGGCTGCCTGAACTTCTCGTTCTGGGATCGCCCCCGCAAGGCCATGCGCTACAAGCAGGCCGGTCGCGGCGGCATCGGCACCGTCTTCGAGGACAAGAACATCCGCGCCATCGTGGCCAAGTTCTCGAAGCCCCCGCGCCTCGAGCTCAACGCTCCCGCCGACATCGACCAGGTCAAGACCGTGGGTAGGGCCCACAGCCGGGAGATCAAGACCCTCGACGGCAAGCAGAACGAGATGGCCCGCCTTGGCACCACCCACCTCGTTCCCATCATGAACGACTACGACCTGCTGCCCTGCAACAACTTCCGCTACGGCAGCGACGAACGCACCGCGAACCTCGGCCCCGAGGTCTACCGCAAGAAGTTCCACAAGGGCTTCGACGGCTGCTGGATCGGCTGCACCATGGCCTGCGCCCACTGCGTCAAGAACTTCGTGCTCAAGTCCGGTCCGATGAAGGGTGAAGCGGTGTGGGTCGACGGCCCCGAGTACGAGACCATCGCTGGCTGCGGCTCCAACAACGGCATCTTCGATCCCGACCACGTGCTCGAGGCCAACTTCTACTGCGACGCCTACGGCGTGGACACCATCAGCTACGGCACCGCCATGGCCTTCGCCATGGAGTGCTTCGAGGCTGGGCAGATCACGGTGGAGCACACCGGCGGCCTCGAGCTGACCTTCGGCAACTCCGATGCCGCCCTAGAGGTGCTGCACCAGATGGCTCGCGGTGAGGGCTTCGGCCTCGTCTTCGGCCAGGGCATCCGCAAGATGAAGGCACACTTCGCCGACAACTGGGGTGCGGACCGGGCGTTCCTGGACGACATCGGCATGGAGTCCAAGGGCCTCGAGTACTCCGAGTACATGACCAAGGAGTCCCTGGCGCAGCAGGGTGGCTACGGCCTGGCGCTCAAGGGCCCCCAGCACGACGAAGCC
>CAZHIK010001595.1:0-1712 GCA_964532635.1 uncultured Enterobacterales bacterium | reverse complement strand
GGCGGCGGGAAGGTTGAGGGCCCGGTCCCGTTTGCCCCTGTACTTGACCAGGGCGATGTTGGGGTGGGCGACAGCGGTGGTCTGGGTGCTCATGGCAGCTCCGGATCCCTGGCGGGCACAGGCAGAACGATGGGGAAGGCGCGGATGCCCCGTTGAGTGGCGGCGGTCAGGAGCGCCCGCTGGTGAGCGGGCGGGACGAGGGCCAGCACCACGCCACCACCCCCAGCC
The DNA here is from genome assembly GCA_964532635.1 of uncultured Enterobacterales bacterium. Lineage (GTDB taxonomy): Bacteria > Myxococcota_A > UBA796 > UBA796 > JAFGLY01 > CALDOK01. The sequence goes on along the minus strand of CAZHIK010001595.1, from coordinate 1,484 downwards.
CCGCTGAGCTTGGCCCCGAGAGCCCCGTGCTCCCGGGCCAGGCCGCACAGCTGGTCGAGCGCCGGCGTGGAGACCCCCAGTTGCCTCAACAGGGCGTGGTTCTCGTCCATGGCGGCCCCGAGCTTCGCGGGGGCGTCCAGCAGCCCGCTGGCGCGCTCCACCAACGCGCCGATGGCGTCCAGCAGCGGGTCGACCTGGGGGCGTCCAGCTCGCACCTGGGCCACCAGAGCAGCAGTGCTCCCCGCGGTGCCGCTGTCGAGGATCACGGCGTGCAGAGGGGCGGAAAGCGGGACGGATGCCAGCTCCAGGGGCGGGCCCTTGCGATATCGCAGCACGCCGCCGCGCAAGGCCACGGCATTGTCCACGCCCGAGGGCCGACCGTGGAAGATCCGCTCGAGGGCCAGGGAGCGCTCGAAGAGCACGTCCTGATCAGGGCTCTCCCCCGCCAAGCCGGCTGCGGCCCGGACCATGGCCACCGCGATGCTGGCCGAGGAGCCCATGCCGCGCCCGGGGGGTAGCTCGGAGATGATGTCCACGGCCAGACCCTGCTGGGGAAGCGCTTGGGCAACGGCCCGCTGCAGGCGCTGGTCGTGGAAGCTGGAGTGACGGATGTGGGTGGGACCGTCGCAGGGGTGAAGGCTCACGGAGGAGCGCAGCCCCACCGCCGCGGCGATGGCCGTGTGGCCGTAGACCACGGCGTGCTCCCCGAACAGGATCAGCTTGCCGGGGGCCGAGCCCACAGCCAGCGGGCGGCCCTGGCCCCCAGGGCTCACGCGTCGCCCCCACGGATCCCGGCCAGGACCGTCGCAGCGTGCTGATCGCTGAAGTCCTTGGCGGCCACCAGCGCCGCCACCACCCGAGCCACCTCGGCTCCTTCGGCGCCGGCCTGGACCGCCACAGAGCGGGCGTGTAGCCGCATGTGGCCCTCCTGGATGCCCGTGGTGGCCAGGGCCTTGAGGGCCCCGAGGTTCTGCGCCAGGCCCACCGCTGCGATGATCTCCGCCAGCTGATGGGCCCGGGTGACCCCGAGCATCGCGATGTTGGCTCGAACGGTGGGGTGCAAGCGCAGGGTGCCGCCCACGGTGCCCACCTGGATCGGCAGGGCGATGGTGCCCACCAAGGCCCCCTCGACGTTGACCTTCCACGTGGTGAGGGGCCGGTAGACGCCGCTGCGGGCCGCGTAGGCATGGGCCCCGGCCTCGATGGCCCGCCAGTCGTTTCCGGTGGCGATGACCACGGGGTCCACGCCGTTCATGATGCCCTTGTTGTGGGTCGTGGCCCGATAGGGATCCGCCCAGGCGAACCGCCAGGCTCCCGCCACACCCTCGGCCACCTCGGGGCCCGAGAAGCGGGCGTCGCCGAGCAGCCCGGCTGGGATCTCCACCCGCGCCCGGGCGATGCGGCGATCGGCGAGGTTGGACAGGATGCGCAGGCCCACCCGCTCGCCGGTGATGGCCTCGAGCTCCGGCGCCAGGGCCTCGGCC